>CAUQNY010000020.1:0-31655 GCA_963519425.1 uncultured Capnocytophaga sp. | reverse complement strand
ATGTCTTCACTATGTCTTCACTATGTCTTCACTATGTCTTCACTATGTCTTCACTATGTCTTCACTATGTCTTCACTATGTCTTCACTATGTCTTCACTATGTCTTCACTATGTCTTCACTATGTCTTCACTATGTCTTCACTTTTTGCTTATGCGCCTCTCACTTGTCCCTTTCCTGAAAGAGTAGTGAAGACGCAACGAATATTTGCTGGTTTCCAAAAAAGTACTACCTTTGCCCCAAAAAGGAGCTATGTACAAACAATATCCTCAAAAACGCTATGCCCGCACCAAGGCAATTCTTCACCGGTTTGCTCCACAAGGGAGCACTGTTTTAGATGTAGGCGTAGTGAATCCTTTCTCCCAACTGATGAAAGACGAAGGCTATAAAGTCTACAACACCCAAGGGGAAGATTTAGACTTTCAGCCAGAAGTGCTTCAAGACTTCGACGCCGATTTTACAACAGCCTTGGAAATCCTCGAGCACTTAGTCAATCCTTTGGGCGTTCTTCAGAAAATACCTACCCAAAAGCTCCTCGTTACAGTCCCCCTGCGCCTTTGGTTTGCCAAAGCCTACCGCAATGCTGCCGACCCGCGCGACTGCCATTATCACGAGTTTGAAGACTGGCAGCTTGATATGCTCTTAGAGAAAGCAGGGTGGCAAATCAAATATCGCGAAAAATGGACGCACCCCGTAGGTAAAATAGGAATTCGTCCGCTCTTGCGCTATTTTACTCCCCGCTATTACGCCGTTTATGCCGAAAGAAAAGCATAGAAATAATATATTAAAGCTTGGCACTATTTTTGTGGTTATGCACTGATTAATACCGACTATCCAAAAATATTGAATAGCCGCTAAAAGCGCAATTACTACAATGAAAAACTATTTTTTTACCCTTGTCGCTGCCTTTTGTGTGGTAGGTTGCCAAGGAACTGAAACGAGAAAAACATCTCAAGCCTCCTTTAATCCCAACGAAGACAATCACCAAGAACAATTTATGACGCACCCAACAAACAACCAAGAAGTTACCTCTACCGACATCTACTTTGCGGGAGGTTGCTTTTGGGGTACAGAACACTTTTTTAAGCAAGTGCGAGGTGTACTACACACCGAAGTAGGCTATGCTAATGGCAAAAAAGACAAAGCTCCTACCTACCGAGAGGTCTGTGTGGGCGATACCGGCTTTGCCGAAACCGTAAAAGTAACCTACGCCCCTCAAGACATTGACCTTGCCCAGCTACTCGACCTGTATTTTCAAATCATCGACCCTACTTCCCTAAACAAACAAGGAAACGACAAGGGAACGCAGTACCGCACAGGAATCTACTATACTCACGAGTCTGAAAAGCCTCTTATAGAAAAAGCTATCGCACAGTTGGCTACCCAATATTCCCAGCCCATAGTAGTAGAGGTGCTGCCTTTGCACAACTTCTACAAAGCTGAAGAATACCATCAAGATTACTTAGATAAGAATCCTAATGGCTACTGCCACATATCTCCGCAAATGTTCGACTTGGCACGAGAGGCTAATCCCGAACCCAAGCCGGCCACTTTTAAAAAGCCAACCCAGGAAGCTCTAAAAGCTACCCTTACCCCAGAACAGTATGCCGTAACCCAAGAGAGTGCTACCGAACGTCCTTTTGAAAACGAATATTGGAACGAGTTTCGCGAAGGTATCTATGTAGACATCACTACCGGAGAGCCGCTGTTCATTTCAACCGATAAGTTTCAATCAGGTTGTGGATGGCCAAGCTTCTCAAAACCTATCAACAATAAGTTGATTGCCCAAAAAACCGACCGCTCCCACCAGATGGTGCGTACCGAAGTGCGCAGCAAATTAGGGAATGCTCACTTAGGACATGTTTTTAACGATGGTCCCGCCGACAAAGGAGGCTTGCGCTATTGCATCAATAGTGCCTCACTGAAATTTATCCCTAAGGCAGAGATGAAAAAACAGGGGTACGGTGCCTATTTAGAGCTTTTGCAAAAGAAAAAGTAAAAATAGAAATAGTATGAATATCAGTACAATGAAAAGGATGGCAGTAGCCGTAGTAGCTGTAGGATTGGTAGCTTGCTGTGGCGAAGAGCCCAATCAGCAAAGCGATGTCCACAGAATGGGACTCAAAGGCAATGTCAAAACACTGCAAATCTCTGGCGACAAGACTAACATCACCTACTTTTTTGACCCACAAGGCAACAAAGTAGAGGAACAGAACCAAGAGGTGCGTACCATCTACACCTACTTGCCCGACGAGAATACCACCCAAGCAGTTAGCTACCTAAAAGATAACCAACTACTGAAAACACTCTTTAAATTAGATGCTGATAGAAACGTAATCCAAGAAACAACCTACTTGGGAGAAGATTTGGTTGCCAAAGTGCTCTTGAAATACGACGACAAGGGGAACAATATCCAGCGCGAAGAGTATGATATGAATGGGGCTCTCTTCTCTAAGACCCTGCGCACTTTCAACACCAACAACTATCTTACCCAAGAAGATATTTATATGGGGAAAGCCTCTGGCTATCTCTGGAGATGGACTTACACCTACAACAACAAAGGACTTGTAGCCCAACAACAGCTTTACAATGCCCAAGGCAAGCTCACTGAGACACGTTCGTACACCTATACTTACGACCAGAAAGGGAATGTGCTCACCGAGAAGGAGTGTATCAATGGACAGCCTGCTACTGAAACTGCTAAAATGATAGAGTACTACTAGTTTTTTTTAAGTTAAAATCTCGCATAGCCTTTTGGGACTTTCTATCGATTTTTCATTTTGATAATATTCTGGTAAAAAGATTTGAAACAGAATAGATTTTTAAATAAAAAGTTGTTTTGTTGCTTTTTGAATATTAAAATAAGTTGAAAGGTAGTTGTTTTTCATTTAGAAGAGAATAGGATTTAAGTGTTAAAAAAGGCATAAAAATGTTAAATCTGAACATTTAATAGGCGAAAAAGTAGGGTGGCAAAAAAAAAACAATTATATTTGCTGAAAATTTTGGAAGGCTATACCTACTCCGCACTATATAGGTGTGGTAGCTAATTCTCTCTTCCAACAAGCAAATAGTATAAGTTAATTTTTATCGACAATGAAAAGAATAGTATTGTTCATTTTAGCAGTATGTGCGTGTGGCACCAAAGCCTTTTCGCAAGAGCTGACATTGCCTCAACAAAATCAATATTTGGCAGATAGCGAATTCTTGATAGCTCCTACCTACGCAGGGATAGGAGACTTTGTGCGCCTTCGACTTTCTGGGGTAACCCAATGGGTGGGCGTAAAAGGAGCTCCTGACTACCAATCATTGGCAGGCGATATGCGCTTGGGCGAACGAAGTGGCGCAGGATTAATGCTTTACAACGACCGCAATGGTCATACCTTCCAGATGGGAGGAAAAGCTACCTTTGCTCACCACTTGACCGTGGATAGATACGATAACCACTTCATCTCTTTCGGCATCTCCTACGCTTTGAACACTTTTAAAATTGACATTAACAAGTTTAATCGTGCAATTCCAGACCAAGCAGTAACTAATGAACGCTTTACGGTAAACCACAACTTTGATGTGGCAGTGCTCTACCGCTACAAAGGATGGTTTATGAACCTTTCTGCCTTGAACATATTGAACAAAGATATTGAGCGTTTTTACAAAGAAGAGCCTAAAGCTTTGCGCAACTATCTTGTTTATGCGGGCTACCGATACAAAAAGGACAAACGCAGTAATTTTGAAATTGAGCCCTCGCTATTGTATCAGTACTACGAAAGCGATGGGCGTTCAACCACCGATTTTAACATTAAGTTTCGTTGGATGGATATGCAAGACTACTATTGGGTAGGGGCAAACTACCGCTCTCTAAACGATCAAATCTTGCGTCCTTTGAACATTGGGCCTATGGCAGGACTAAAACGCGGAATGCTTTACTTCGCTTATTCTTACCAGCTTACACTCAATGAGATTATAGGCTACAACTCAGGTACCCATATGATTGCTTTGGGCTTAGACCTCTTCCAAGGAGTAAGTAACTGTAAATGTGCACAAAGGTAGTATGCAGCAAATTATTTTAGAAAACATAAGAGTTTATGCCTATCACGGTTGTCTTGACGAAGAAGCTGCCATAGGTAGTGATTACAGAGTTGATCTGACTGTGTGGGCAGATTTGAATAAGGCCATACAAACAGATGCTCTTCAGGACACTGTTGATTATGTGCACCTCAACAAAATAGTGAAGGACGAAATGAAGGTACGTGCCCGCTTGTTAGAAAATGTAGCGGGGCGTATAGTGGATAAAATATTTGAGGAACACGCACTTATAACCAAGGTCAAGCTCTCTATTGCTAAACTAAATCCTCCCATAGGTGGAGATGTAGCTAGCGTAAGCGTAAAGTTAAAATGCAAGCGCAACGGCTAATCGGCAAAAGAATATTAACCATAAATTATTTATAGCGATGACAAATGTTTTAGACAAGTTCATTCAGGACGTAAAAAACAATGTCCCAGGGTTTATTGCAGTATCTATCACCGAGGTACGCTCAGGTGTTCCTTATGCAGCCACTACTGTTGACCCTGAATTTGACCCAAACTTAGCTTCTGCCTACAACCTTGAAGTGGTGAAAGCAATGCAAAATGCTTTGCAAGTGTTAGGCTTGGCAGGAAAAGAACGCGTAGAGGATATTGTAATTACCCTCACCGATCAAATCCACGCTATTGACGTAGCTAACAATGGTAGTTATTTCATCTATTTGGTAATGGATGCCAGAAAAACCAACGTAGGGTTGGCGCGTGCTTTTGTGTCTAAATACAAAAGAGACTTGGAATCAGTATTCTAAAAGACAATAGTAAAGGGCTATTTTCCGAGGAGTAAGAGATAATATTAGTGAAATGTAAAAATAATTGCAAAATATTTTGCAAATAAAAAAATAAGTATTACTTTTGCGCCCAGAATACAAAAAAGGCATCATGGCCGAGTGGCTAGGCTAAGGTCTGCAAAACCTTCTACAGCGGTTCGAATCCGCTTGATGCCTCCATTTTATTTAAATAATTAAACTCGTAAATCTTACAGAAAAAAATGACAAATGTTTTAGACAAATTTATTCAGGATATGAAAACTAACGTGCCTGGATTTATTGCTGTTTCAGTAACTGAGGTGCGTTCAGGGGTTTCTTATGGTTCAGAATCAGTAGACCCAAGTTTTGATCCTAATCTTGCCTCAGCATATAACCTAGAAGTAGTAAAAGCAAAACAAAACGCCCTTCAAATATTAGGTTTGGCAACTAAAGAAAGAATCGTCGATATCTTGATTACTCTTACTGACCAAATCCATATTATTGATATCGCTGCAAGCGGTTCTTACTTTATCTACTTAGCTGTAGATTCTACCAAAGCAAATTTAGGTCTTACAAGAGCTTTGCTTGCTAAATACAAAAAAGACTTAGCTTCTATTTTCTAAAATAGAAAGAATGTAATAATTCATAATACGGTTAAAAGGATATCTGATGAGAATAGGATATTCTTGTTATTGATTTTAAATGTTTTTACCATAGGTTTGTTCTTGATGGGAATCAACAAACAAACGTGTAATCCTGAATATTTTTGCAAAACAACTTACAAAAATGCAACTTCAAGGATTCGATAGAAGTGTAGTGGTTTCGCCCTACACTTCTTTTTTTATAAATACACCACAATGAAACAAACATCCTATACAGTAGCCGAAGCTAAATCAAGAATGGAAGCTTATTGCGCCTACCAAGAGCGTTGCCATCAAGAAGTCCGGCAGAAGCTCAGAGCTATGGGAATGATTCCTCTCGCGATTGACGATGTCATAGCTCACCTCATCACTCAAGGCTTTTTAAACGAGCAACGCTTTGCGCAGAGTTTTGTGCGTGGAAAATTCCGAATTAAAAAGTGGGGGCGCCTACGGATAGAGCAAGCACTGAAAATGCACGGTCTCTCTGATTATATTATTCAGGAAGCAATGCAAGAAATAAACGATGTTGAATACGAGGAGCTCCTCTTGCAGTTAGCCGAAAAAAAACAAGCTGCTATCAATGAAAAGAACCCCTACAAAGCAAAAGCTAAGTTGGTACGATTCCTTTTGTACAAAGGTTTTGAACCTGATCTCGTATTCAATCTAGCGGCCGACTTATGTTCCTGCGATTAACTACTGACTTTTTACCTTTTATCTTTTACCTTATGAAAAGTAGAGCACAAGAATCAACAAACGCTATTGAGCGTATGTACGTAACAATGAGGCACTTGTTCACAAGAGGCTTCTATAAACCTATGGGAGTATCTGGCGAAGCCCTGCGCGAATCGCTATTGGTCTTGCGCCCCGAAATTTATGGCTCTATAGCCGAAACAAAATCAGAACTCAACGGACTGATTTATGTCCTCGACCGCTTGCCCGAAGGTATTGAACAGTGCAAGTTCATCAATCTCATTGCTGACGAAGGATACCGAAAATCTCATTTTAAACCCATCATCCCTCCGAAGCGTCGCCGCAACTGCTATCGCATCGATGCACACCAGATGAATGTTGAAATTACCCGTGGACGGTCAGATATTTACGATGTACTTACCCATCTGACTTTTCTCTTTGTCGAATCGCATAAGATTGCAAGCCATATCCTATTGGACGACAATAAGATTTCGCACGACTGGGAGAAAATAGAAACAGCTGTAGGGAAAAGTAAACTCTCTCTTGCCGAGCGAGAGGCTACTTTTATTCACATAGGTAACTTGCTTGGCCGCACTTTTGAGGAGGTGCTCAATGCCTACCAAGCACTTGCCACCCCTGCAAATCCCGACCGTTTTATTCACATCGTCTACTGGTTAGGCAAAATAGCCTTCAACGAGCTCCTCAACGACGACAAGCGCATCATTACTTTCAGTACCGTGTTGCGTGAGCGCATAGGGCACCACTTGCATGGCGAAATATGGGCTAAACACCTCAAAGACCACCTCTACACTCAAGGCTGGTTAGAGCGCCCCTTGCACATCATCAGCGCGAACAAGCACAGCGTAATGAACAGTCTCTTCGCTGAAAAAGCTCTTGCTGACGAACTGACTGTCGCAAACCGAATGGAGCTTTTTGAACTTTTGAGCCTGCCAGAGAACGAGGCGCTGCGCGAGAAAGTGAAAAGCTATGCCCATCAGAACGGGATGCTCTCTGTAGACGATACCTCAGGCACCAATATCGATGTCCAACTTTTTGACACTGCACAAATAGACTTTTCAGGAACTCCCTATGCCCTCAACACCGAGAACCCTGCCGAAAAACCCATCCTTCTCGTGATGGATTATGCTTTTGGAGAACAGGCCTACGAAACAATTGATGAGTTGCTAAAGCCTTATCATAAAAACGGAGTAACACACTTTCTAAATGTCCTTTCTCTTTCTATTATGGGCAAAGCAGGAATCTTGGAAGGCGAAAAAGGAGACCTTATGATTCCTACAGCACACATCTTTGAAGGAACAGCCGACAATTATCCTTTCCACAACGAATTTTCGACAGCCGATTTTGAAGGCCACGGTTTAAAAGTTTTTGAAGGCTCAATGATTACCGTTTTAGGCACCTCTTTGCAGAACAAAGATATATTAAAGTTCTTTTTGCACTCTACTTGGAATGCAGTAGGATTGGAAATGGAAGGGGTGCACTACCAAAAAGCGATACAGGCAGCCTCTAAGATACGCAAAAGCATCCGCGAAGACGTGAAAGTGCGTTATGCCTATTATGCATCTGACAACCCGCTGGAAACAGGCAGCACCTTGGCCTCAGGCGGCTTAGGAACTACGGGGGTAAAGCCTACCTATCTGATAACCTTTAAGATTTTAGAACAGATATTCAATAATGACTAATTACACTCCCCGCACTTGATATAATGCAAGCGCGGGGATTTTTTTCTTTGCAGAGCTATACACTTCGAATATTACCCGAAGAAGAAACAAAGGATTGTCCAATTAGAGGTGTTAAAGTTTTGCAATTCATCGAATTAATTTGTATCTTTGTCGCATCAATCTAAAAACGCAACCCTATGAAAAACATTCTTTATACACTATTGGCTGGAGCAGCACTTCTTGCTGCTTGTACCCATAACGGTACCGAAGCCGAGAGCGGCAAATACGACGCTTCACCCAAAAACGAAGGCAATGGCAATGGTACGCAGCCCTCTTCAGGACTGGTAACTGCAGGCGAGTGGAATGACCTCGACCATTGGGACTTCTTTCTTAAAACCCTTGCCCAAAAGGACTTTGCCGATTTTCCCCAACAGTGGAAACTCTTTACCAATCACCGCGTAGCAGTTCTCCTAACGGCCAAAGAGAAACCTGTTGTGAATGCTACTGTGGCACTCTTCCGCAACGACCATCTCCTTTGGACTGCTAAAACTGACAATTTTGGCAAAGCTGAACTTTGGGTAGGAGCTTTTCAAAAAGAAGAAAATATCGATACATCGCTGTTACGGCTCAAAGTAAACGATTCTTGGATAACACTCCAGCAACCACTCAGCGAAACAAGCTTCAACCGCATTGCTCTTTCTCAGCCTACTACGCCTCCTCAAAACGAGCTACAGTTAGCTTTTATGGTGGACGCTACAGGTTCTATGGGGGACGAGCTTGAATTTCTGAAAAAAGACTTGCAGAAAGTCATTGCTGATGTACAGCAAAACAATGCCAGCCTAAAAATAAGCACAGCAACCGTCTTTTACCGCGACGAAGGCGATGAGTATGTAGTAAAAGAGAGCCCATTTACTCAAGACCTCAACAGCACTCTCGATTTCATTGGTCAGCAGCGTGCCGAAGGCGGTGGCGACTTTCCGGAAGCAGTAGATCAAGCTTTGGAACGCCTCAACCAACTTCAGTGGAATGCTCAAGCCCGTACCCGCTTAGCTTTCTTGCTGCTCGATGCCCCTCCTCACGAGAAAGAAGCGGTGCTGAAAAGCCTACAAGCCTCTGTTAAAGCGGCAGCTGCTCAAGGAGTAAAACTGATTCCAGTAGTAGCTAGCGGCATTGATAAATCAACTGAGTTCTTAATGAGGTTCATCGCTATTCAGACCAATGGAACTTATGTTTTTATCACCAACCACAGTGGTATTGGCAATCCTCATTTACCGCCTAGCGTAGGCGAGTATCAAGTGGAAAAGCTTGTAGACCTGATGTCAAGACTTATCAAAAAGTACACAACACTTGAAGAATAAGATAGAGGAGACAAGTTGCAATGTAAAACAAGCAAGCGCAATTCCTTGTTTAAAACCAATACTGACCAATGATGAAAACAAATTTATACTTTTCTTTGTGGCTGCCTACAATAGGTCTGCACGCACTTCACCAAATAGAAGAGAGCATTTCTTTTTGGCAGTGGTACCTTGAAAATGTTGCTAATATACCTCTTTGGCTACAGTTTTCGCAGGTCTTGAAAAGCGCACAAATGGCACAGGCACATCCTTCTTATTTTGTGTTAGCTTCTGTAGGGCAAATAGCATTAGTTAGCTTAGTTGCTTTTTTGTTAAGGAGGAATGTAAAGGGAACAAGAATAGCTTTGTTTGCATACCTTGTTGGACTCGCTTTCTTTTTGGTGTGGCATATTTTAGTGAGTTACTTTGCCCATTCTTACTCTCCTGTAATGGTAAGCTGCCTTTTGGGAGTTTATCTAATTCCTAAATGGATAAGAGAGGTGCTGAGCCACGGCCAATTAGCTTGTTGAAAAATTGCTAATTAGCGAATTTATTTTTATCTTTGTCCCATTGTTTTACCAATCTATTTAACACCCAAACAAAATGAGAAAATATGCTATCATTACAGGAGGCTCTCGAGGCATAGGCCGTGCTATCACCGAGAAGTTAGCAAAAGATACCGATTATCACCTTCTGATTACTTACCAAAACAACGAAATTGCTGCTCGAGAAACTCTCGGGCACGTGAAGAAGCTTGGTAAAGAGGGCGAAATTATCCGCTTTGATGTCTCCGATCGTCAGAATACTCTCAAAGCACTCACCCAATGGCAGGACGACAACAAAGATGCGGTAGTAGAGGTGATTGTCAATAATGCAGGCATTAACCGCGATGGTCTGTTTATGTGGATGCCTCCCGAAGATTGGCACAAGGTGATTTCTACGAGTCTCGACGGATTTTACAACGTAACAAATTTCTTCATTCAGAAGATGCTACATAATCGTTTTGGTCGAATTGTCAATATTGCCTCTGTCTCAGGGGTGAAAGGAACTGCAGGCCAAACCAATTACTCTGCAGCAAAAGGTGCTATCATCGCTGCTACCAAGGCTTTGGCGCAAGAAGTTGCTAAGAGGCACATTACAGTCAATGCCATAGCTCCAGGGTTCATTCGTACTGATATGACCTCTTCTTTAAACGAAGCCGATTTGGTGAAGCTGATTCCTGTAGGTCGTTTTGGCGAAGCCGAAGAAGTAGCCGACCTCGTTTCCTTTTTGGTTTCCAAGAAAGCTTCGTACATCACAGGCGAAGTGATTAACATCAATGGAGGAATATACTCCTAAGATTCCAAGAAGCAGGAGGATGGCGTATTTTTGCTGTCTCGTCAGTTTGAGAGGGAGAAAGAGAAAAAGGAATGTTATCTCTTGTTGCACAGCAATTTGTTTCTTAGATTTTGCGTCTTGGCACTTTCTCCTTTCTCTCTGAAAATCAAATGGGTGAAAACTTTATGTTAAAAAAAACTGTTAAAAGCATCGCAGTGTCAAAAAAAAATCTTAATATTGACGGCTCAAAAACCTATCTGTAACAAAAAAGCAATGAGATTTTTCATTATCCTATGCAGCCTATGGGCGGCCTTTGCTAGTGCTCAACCCACATCTCTCAACTTAAATGACCTCTGGACGAAAGGCACTTTCCGCACCCAGCGGATGGCTAACCTCAAAGCTCTTAAGCACTCTCTTCAGTACACCGTATTGGAGTTCAATCGTCATACACATACTCACGAAATTAACCTTTACGACTTTGCTACGCTTAGCAAAGTAAAAACTGTTTTTAGCGGAGCTGAACACGGTATTACCCGCATAGATAGTTATGCCTTTAACGAAGCAGAGAATGTGCTGCTCATTGCTACCCAAAGCGAGCCTATCTACCGCCACTCTTTTGTAGCCAACTACTACTTGTTCGACCTCAGAACAGGTGTACTTTCAAATCTTACCGATAAGAAGATTCAGGAACCTCTCCTTTCGCCCAATGGCAAGCAGGTAGCTTTTGCCTACCAAAACAATCTCTATTTGTACGACCTATCCACACAACGCGAAACTCCTATTACTACCGATGGGCAACCTAATGCTATCATCAATGGTACTGCCGATTGGGTATATGAGGAAGAGTTTGGCATCGTGCGCCTCTTCCAATGGAATGCTGATGGCTCTCAGCTAGCTTTTGTACGCTTTGATGAACGGGCAGTACCAGAGTTCTCAATGGACATCTATGGGCAAAACCTCTATCCTACCCAACAGCGTTTCAAATACCCCAAAGCAGGCGAACCTAACTCGGTTGTGTCGTTGTGGGTTTATACATTGGCATCAAACAAAAACCAAAAAATAGCTTTAGATGCCTACTATCTACCACGCCTTCATTGGACTCCTACTTCCAACAAGCTTTGTGTGCAGACACTCAACCGGCATCAGAACCACTGGCAACTGCTGCAAGTCAATACCCTTACAGGGCAGACCACTACCTTGCAGGAAGAGAAAAGTAACACCTACATCAGCGTGGCTGCAGACCTCACTTTCTTGGCAGATGGCTCTTTCATCAGTCCTTCCGAAAAAGACGGTTACCATCATCTCTATCATTACAATGCTCAAGGCAAACTTCTCTCACAACTCACTCGTGGGAACTGGGAGGTAACTCGATTTTACGGTTATAACCCCAAAACAAACGAAGTTTTCTTTCAATCAACAGAAAAAGGCAGTACTTTGCGGACTCTTTATGCAGTAGACATCAAAGGGAAGAAGAAAAGATGTCTTGCTGACTCTGAAGGTACCAACCACGCTACTTTCAGTGGCGATTTCAGTCTGTTTATACGTTCTTTCAGCAGCCATACTACTCCTCCGCAATACACTTTGCATCAAACCCGCACAGGAAAGGAATTGCGTACTATTCTAAACAACCAATCTTTGACAGAGCTCTTGCAGTCGTACGCTTTGCCACAGAAAGAGTTTTTAACTATTGAAACTGCTAATGGCACTTTCAATGCTTATATGCTCAAACCTACCGATTTTGACCCTCAAAAGAAATATCCCCTATTGATGTATCAGTATTCGGGGCCTGGTTCGCAAGAGGTAGCCAACCGGTGGTGGGATATGAATGACTATTGGCACGCGATGCTCACTCAAAAAGGGTATATCGTATTGTGTGTAGATGGGCGTGGTACGGGCTATCGTGGCGCTGATTTTAAGAAGTCAACCTACTTGCAGCTTGGCAAATATGAAGTAGCCGACCAGACAGAAGTAGCTAAAACAGTAGCCCGCTATCCTTACATAGATGGCAATCGCATAGGTATTTGGGGGTGGAGTTTTGGAGGTTTTATGGCTTCTAACTGCCTCTTTCAGCATCCGGAAGTCTTCAAGATGGCTATTGCGGTAGCCCCGGTTACCAATTGGCGTTTTTACGATACCATCTATACCGAGCGTTTTATGCGTACTCCACAAGAGAACCCACAAGGGTATGACGACAATTCGCCTATTACTTATGCATCAAAATTGCGTGGCAAGTACTTGCTCATTCACGGTTCGGCTGATGACAATGTACACGTGCAGAATGCAATGGTACTGATTAATGCGTTAGTGAGTTTCCAAAAGGATTTTGATTGGCGCATCTACCCTGACAAAGACCACGGTATTTATGACAACACAGGTAGCACCCGCTACCAGCTCTACACCCAAATGACGAACTTTATCCTTAACAATCTTTAATTCACACGTAAAACTTTTAACTTTAATATTTCATAATGGATACAAATGTAGAAAATGCGAAAAAGAAGCACCCTAAGGGGCTTTACTTGGTGTTTCTCACAGGGATGTGGGAACGTTTCAGTTACTACGGAATGCGTGGTATTTTGATGCTCTACCTCACCAAGGCCTGGTTGGAAGGCGGTTTGGCTTTTGATCCTCAAACAGCCAGTTTGATTTATGGTTTTGCCACAGGACTTACCTACTTTACACCTCTTATTGGGGGATGGATTGCTGACAAATTCTTGGGGCAACGCAAATCGGTGTTGTTAGGGGGCTTCATTATGTTCCTTGGAGAGTTTGTGCTTTTTGCCTTGAACACTCATATGGGCTTGTATTTAGGACTCTTCCTGCTCATCATAGGTAACGGGTTCTTCAAACCTAATATTTCTGCTTTGGTAGGAGGGTTGTACGAGTCTGGCGACAAACGTTTGGATTCAGCATTCTCCATTTTCTATATGGGTATCAACTTAGGGGCTTTTATGGCACCTCTTATCACAGGCTTGCTTACCGATAATATCTTTGCTACCCACGGGGTAGATGCCGAAGGCAATGCTGTGATTCTTTCTTATGGCTATAAATACGGTTTTGGGGCAGCTGCTATCGGGATGCTTATCGGTGAGCTAATATTCATCTTGTTTGCTCAAAAATACCTTGGCGACCTAGGTTTGCATCCAAAGGGAGGTAAGAAAAAAGTAGCTGAAACTGCTGTTGAGACTTCTAATGCTCCGCTTACCAAAGAAGAAAAAGAGCGCATAACTGTGATTTTCATCTACTTCTTCTTTGCTATTTTCTTCTTTGCAGGCTTTGAGCAGGCAGGATCTTCTTTGACACTTTACACTGATAACTACATCAATAGGACGGTGCTTGGCTTTGAAATTCCTACTGCTTGGTTCCAATCAGTGAATCCGTTGTTCATTGTGCTTTTGGCTCCTGTATTTGCTGCTTTCTGGGGTACTAGGATAGGGCAACGCCTCACCACTCCGTTCAAGATGGGATTGGGAATGATACTCTTGGGGGTAGGCTTCTTCTTTATGCTTGGAGCTGTGTACGAACGCGGCGGTGCCATAGGGGTAGACCCTACCGATGTGGCTATAAAAGCTAGCTTGGCTTGGTTAGTACTCACCTATCTGACCCATACTATCGGTGAGTTGTGCTTATCGCCTGTAGGACTTTCTACTGTTACCAAACTTTCTCCACCACGCTTGGCCGGTATCTTGATGGGAGTGTGGATGATGGCTGCTTTCTTTGCCAATGCTGCAGGAGGAATCATTGCATCTTATGTAGAAAAACTTGGGGCAAGCGTAGTATTTGCTGCCGTATCAGGTTTTGTGATTCTTTGTGGTTTGGCAATGATATTGCTCAACAAGAAACTACAAGCAATGATGCACGGTGTAAAATAAACTATCAATAAACCAATTTCTCAATTAGCCAATTAGCAAATGAAAACTTCATCTGCTAATTGGCTATTTGATGTTAGACGAATTGAGAAGTTGTCAAAACAATACTTTTAAACCTATGAATTTCGATCGTATTAAAGAGAAGTTGGCCATTCTTGCTGATGCTGCCAAATACGATGTCTCTTGCTCCAGTAGCGGTAGTCATCGCAAAGGGGTGGCAGGTGCCTTAGGCAGTACTGCCTCTTTGGGTATTTGTCATTCTTTTACAGAAGATGGTCGTTGTGTTTCTTTGCTTAAAATCCTTCTGACCAACCACTGCATTTACGACTGTGTGTACTGCGTTTCGCGTAGAACTAACGACATTGCCCGTGCAGCTTTCAGTGTGCAGGAGGTGGTAGACCTTACAATCAACTTTTATAGACGAAATTACATCGAGGGGCTTTTTCTCAGTTCAGGGGTTTTTAAAAACCCTAATACGACAATGGAACGCTTAGTACAGGTAGCCAAAAAGCTGCGCACTGAAGAGCGCTTCAATGGTTACATCCACCTGAAAACTATCCCAGGTGCTAGCCAAGAGCTCATTAGAGAAGCGGGGCTTTATGCCGATCGGCTTTCGGTGAACTTAGAGATTCCTACCAAAGAAGGGCTCAAACTCTTGGCTCCTGAAAAAGACCATCAGCAGATGATGGCACCTATGCAGTACGTGAAAAATGAATTGGCTATTCAGCAGGTAGAGAAAGCCAAGTACAAGCATACTCCCACTTTTGTTCCAGCTGGTCAAACTACCCAGATGATTATTGGGGCAACCAACGAAACTGACCAAAAGATTATTCAGGTGGCCGATTATATGTACCAAAAACTACAGCTTAAGCGGGTGTACTATTCTGGCTATGTGCCTGTTATTACCGACCAACGCTTGCCTTCTATCTATACGCAAGTGCCTGTGGTACGCGAAAATCGCCTTTACCAAGCAGACTGGCTAATGCGCTACTACGGTTTTGCGCCCGATGAGATTGTAGATAACCAACAGCCGTTCTTGGATTTGGAAATAGACCCGAAACTGTCGTGGGCTTTGCGCCACTCGTATCTTTTCCCCATAGATGTAAATAGGGCGCCCCGAGAGATGCTTTTGCGCATACCTGGGGTAGGAGTGCGGTCGGTGCAAAAGATGCTTGCAGCACGGGCTTTCCAGAAGCTGACTTACTACCACCTCAAGCAGATGGGGGTTGCCTTGAACCGTGCTAAATACTTTATTACTTGTCAAGGGGCTACTCCATTGGCTGGTACAATGGAGCCTCTGCGCTTGCGACAATTGCTTCTAAACCAAAGCCTCAGTAAGCACAAAGTTCTTTTTAGCGGGCAACTCACGTTGTTTTAATTATTTTACTTGTTTTGACACTTCTTTACGACGGCTCTTTTGAGGGGTTCCTATCGGTTGTTTTTGCTGCTTTTGAATATCGCTATGCCCAAGTGGACATTGTAGCACAACAGCGTTTTGCTCCTTCGCTTTTTGGAGGAGAAGAAACGGTGTATACCGATGCAGGCAAGGCAACCCGCGTACTCACCAAGATTACTGCATTGGGAGGAAAAGAAGGGAGTAGTATGTTTTTACGCGCTTTCTTGTCGGAAGAACAGGGGATAGAGAATCACCTTTTGGCGGTTTTTAGAGAGATGCTGAGTACACCTGACCAAAAAGTGCTTGAGAACTTTGGGCACTCTTCGGTGCTTGCTGTTCGCAAGGCAGCTAAGAGCGTTAGTCGAGAGGTGCACAGGATGAAGGAGTTTGTACGCTTTCAGCAGGTAGGAGAGCTCTATTTTGCTCGCATCGTCCCTGCTTTTGATGTTCTCCCCTTGATAGTTTCCCACTTTAGAGCGCGTTTTTCAGACCAACAATGGGTGCTTTATGACCCACAACGAGGCTATGGCTTTGCTTATAATCTTCAAACGGTAGTGCCCTTTACCCCTGCTGATGCTCACTTTGGCAAAACTTCGGCTACTTCTGATGCCTACGAAAAGCTCTGGAAGACTTATTTTAAGCACATCGGTATTGCCGAGCGTAAGAATGCGGCCTACCAGATGCGCAATATGCCCAAACGCTATTGGCAATTCTTGCCTGAAGTTTATGGAGAAAAATAGCCAACCTGTTAGTGGTATTCAGAATGCGGATAGGGGAAGAAATACGCATAGAGGCAATCAAAGGGGAGTTGGGTTGTGGTGTTTTTCTAATTGGATATAGCGAAAAAGTTGTGCGTTTGACCTATTTTGAGGGGGAGAATTCTTGACTAATCATTAAATTATCTGTATCTTTGCCGCTGATTTTTTTAACCTTACTGCAATGAAAAAATGGATTGGTGCTTTTGCCCTTTGGATAACAGGGTGGAAGGTTGTTTTGCAAGGCGATGTGAATAACCTAAACCGCTGTGTGTTGGTGGTGGCTCCGCATACCTCTAATTGGGAGTTTGTTTTAGGTATTTTTGCTTATTGGAAACTGGAGAAACCTATTAAGTTGATTATTAAAGATGCACATACCAAGGCGTGGTACGGATGGGTAGTGCGCAAGTTGGGAGGGATAGGTATTGACCGCTCTCAGCGCAACAACTTAGTGTCCTTTGTAACTAATCTGTATGAGAAAGAGGACTTTAGTTTGGTAGTAACTCCTGAAGGGACACGCTCTAAGGTGAACAAATGGCGAATGGGCTTCTACCACATTGCTCAGTCAGCTAAGGTACCTATTGTTTTGGGAGCTGGCGATTTCAAGCGCAAGACCATCTTTATTGGTAAAAGTTTCTCGATAGCAGAGGTCGAAACGCGCCCTATAGAGAGTATAATGGAGGAGATTCAAGATTACTACCAAGATATTACTCCTAAGTATCCAGAGCAATGGAATCCTAAAATAATGTAATATGAAAATACTTCGTTTAATCTCTCTGTTAGGCATTTTCTCTTTCTTGGGTTGCCAAGAGACTTCGCAAGGGGTAGCTGCTCAAGAAGTGGGACAAAAGCCTTTTACTGACTATGTAAATCCTTTTATAGGTACCGATGGCCCTGGCAATACTTACCCAGGAGCGATGACCCCTTTTGGGATGGTGCAGTTGAGCCCTGATGTGGGAATCCCTGGGTGGGATAGAATTTCGGGGTATTTTTATCCTGATAGTATCCTCACGGGCTTTTCGCACACCCACTTGTCGGGTACAGGTGCTGGCGACCTCTATGATGTGTTGCTGATGCCTACCAATAGCAGGTTTGACAAACGCATAGCAGAAAATAACCACAAGCCTTTCTCTTATTTCTCTCACGAACATGAAGGGGCTACTGCGGGTTACTACTGGGTAGATTTGCAGAGCTACGGGATAAAAGTGGAGCTGACAGCTACCCCTCGAGTAGGCGTTCAACAATACACTTTTCCTAAAGACTCGCTCTCTAAAATCACGGTAGATTTGGGGTACCATATCAACTGGGACAAGCCGACAGAAACACAGCTGAAAGTGATAGACAAAACGACTATTGAGGGTTGCCGCTTTTCTACGGGCTGGGCTCGCAACCAAAAGGTGTATTTTGTAATCAAACTTTCTAAGCCTTTTGTGCGCTATGAGCTGGTGGAGGAAACTATTGAAGGCAAACAGCAAGCCGGTCAGTTGGTTTTGCACTATCCTACCGAAGAGGGCGATCAAGTAGTGGTGAAAACAGCGCTTTCTATGCACAGCATAGCAGGGGCAAAAGCTAATATGGCAGCAGAGGCTACCCATTTTGACTTTACTAGTTACCGCGAAGCTGCCCGACAGCTATGGGAACAGCAACTCCAAAAAATCAGTGTAGAGGGAGGTACTGAAGAGCAGAAAACGATTTTCTACACGATGCTATACCAGACGATGCTTGCACCTAACCTCTATAGCGATGTGGGTACACCTGTGCGCTATGACACTTTCTCTCTTTGGGATACTTTCCGCGGAGCACACCCTCTTTACACTATTTTGCACCCTAAGGCTTCTGCAGACTTCATTGCTAGCTTTTTGGCACACTACAAAGAGAATGGAGAACTGCCTGTATGGAGTATGCAAGGAGGTGAAACCAATATGATGATAGGTTATCACGCAGTGCCTATAGTGGTAGATGCTTACCTGAAAGGTATCCCGATGGATGAGGTCTTGGCTTACGAAGCTTGCAAAGCTAGCGCAATGAGCAACCACCGAGAGATAGACCTCTACAAAAAATACGGTTATGTGCCTTTTGATTTGGACAAATCTGATGAGAACTGGTCGGTATCCAAAAGTTTGGAATACGCCTATGACGACTACTGTATGGCGCAATTTGCTTATGCCCGTATGGAGAAGAATATCAATTATTTGACAGATGCAAATTACTTTGAAGCTCGGTCGCAGAACTGGAAAAATCTCTTTGATGAGCGCACTCAGTTTTTCCGTCCTAAGGATTCTAAGGGTAGGTTCCTAACACCTTTTAACCCTAAAGACTACAGTAAGTATTTCTGCGAGAGCAATGCTTGGCACTACCGTTTTTTTGTGCCCCACCACTTAGAGAATTATAATGGATTGATTGCTAAAATGGGGGGATGGGTAGCCTTTGAGCAAAAGCTTGATTCTCTCTTTACACTCCCTGTAACACCAGATGAGAAGCTACCAATCTTCAGCACGGGGATGATAGGACAATACGTACACGGCAATGAGCCTTGTCACCACGTGGCTTATTTGTACAATCTGACCCCTCACCCTGAAAAGGCAGGGCAACGCGTACACCAAATACTCAACAGCCAGTACAAGAATACGCCTAATGGGCATTGTGGCAATGAAGACTGCGGGCAGATGAGCAGTTGGTATGTGCTTTCGGCTTTAGGATTCTATCCTATAAATCCAGCTGATGGGAAGTATTACTACGGCAGTCCATTGTTCAAAAAAGCTGTTATCCATTTGGACAATGGAAAGACTTTTACCATTGTGAAAGACCCTAAAGCAGGTGAATACTCTATGGCCAACGAAGAACCTCCTACCTACATAACTTACAAGCAGATAATGGAAGGAGGAATGATAGAAATGAAGTAAGAGACAGCAAAAAACAAAATATTAAAAGCCCTATGCAGCACCAATGCATGGGGCTTTTGTATGAGATGGGAGGATTAAGGGGACTAATTGTGTTTGGTGGCTGCTCTTTGGCGTTTGCAACTTTGAAAATATTTTGTACATTTGCAAAATCAATTAGAATAGTTTTATGAAAATACCATTTTCTCCTCCTTATATCACTGAGGCTGTGATAGATGAAGTTACCGATTCCCTTCGTTCGGGGTGGATTACTACGGGGCCTAAGGTGAAGGCATTGGAAGAAGAGATTAAAAAATTCTCGGGAGCCACAGAAGTATTATGTGTAAACTCTTGGACATCGGGGGCTATGCTGATGCTGCGTTGGTTAGGGGTGAAGGCAGGCGATGAGGTAATTGTTCCGGCCTATACTTATAGCGCAACAGCCTTGGCAGTGCTACACGTGGGGGCAACCCCTGTGATGGTGGATGTAAATGATGATTTTAATATCAGCGTAGCAGCTATTCGCCAAGCCATTACTTCTAAGACAAAGGCTATTATTCCTGTAGATATTGCAGGTTTCCCTTGCGACTACGATGCGATTATGCAAATAGTAAAATCTCCTGAAATAAAATCTCTTTTTACGCCTACAAGCGAAGTACAAGCTCAAATGGGAAGAATTTTGGTGCTGAACGATGCCGCACACTCTTTGGGGGCATCCTATCAGCAAGGGGTGCGCACAGGAAGTGAAACCGATGTGGCCATTTTCTCTTTGCACGCTGTAAAAAACGTTACTACGGCTGAGGGTGGTGCTATCTGCTTGAATTTGCCTGCTCCTTTTGATAATGAGGCTCTGTACAGAGAGCTCCGCCAGATGAGTTTGAATTGCCAAACGAAAGACGCTTTTAGCAAGAGTCAGGCAGGGGGATGGCGCTACGATATAGTAGGCTTGGGAATGAAGATAAATATGCCTGATGTAAATGCAGCTATTGGGCTGGCGCAAATACGCGTTTACAGTGAGATTCTCAAAGAACGCAAGCGCATTTTTGGCTTATATGATGCTGCTTTTAAACAATGCCATTGGGCTATTTTGCCTCCTTCGGCCAAAAATGGACGTGAGACTTCTTACCACCTCTATGCTTTGCGCTTGAAAGGATTCAGCGAGGCACAGCGCGATATGGTCATCAGTAAGATTGCTGAGAAAGAAGTAGCGGTGAATGTACATTTTATCCCGATGCCTATGCTTACGCTATTCAAAAACTTAGGCTATAAAATAGAAGACTATCCACAGGCTTATGAGAACTTTAAAGGGGAAATCTCTTTGCCTATCTATCCGCAGCTCACAGACGAGCAAGTGCAGTTTGTAATAGATTGCGTCAAAGAAGCTGTAGAGGAGGTAGCAAAAAGCAAAGCATAAGATAACAAGCTCCCAAACGTTCATCGTTTGGGAGCTTGGCTATTTTTCCGTTTTGATAGCAGGAGGAATGAGGCAGTACAAGAAGAAAGGAATGCAAATAGGATACCCCATTACGCCTTCGGTACTGTTGAAGATAGCAAAAGCTAAGAGTACGTAAATACCTAAGAGATAGCGGTGCTTGAGACCATAGGCAACTACTAAGGCGTGGAAGAGCAACAACAAGCCTAAGCCTAAGATACCTTGGTCGGCAAGGGCTGATAGAAAATCGTTGTGCAAGGTTTTTAGGTCGATATTTAGCTGGTGAATCATTTGGGTTTCGTAGCCTGCGCCTCCTCCTATTAGAGGGTGCTCTCTGAAATGGGAGAGGGTAGCTTCGTTTATTTGGGCACGTCCTTCATCTTTAAAGAAGGAATTGGTAGCTATCAGTTCTTTGGTGAGCCAACTGCCCACAGCGAAAGCTAATAGGGTGAATATTGCTATTAATCTCGGTTTACCTATCCACTTCATTAGGGTAACCCAACCAAAGAAACCTACTATTATGAGAGTGCCTAAGAGGGCAACGCGAGCTTGCAAGACAAGCATTACTACAAAGAGCAAAAGGGCGTAGACCAATAGTTGTACAGCGCTGATGGTTTTTCCTCTTTCTTCACGCCATAACCAGCAGGCCATTGTCCAAATAGCAAGGAACCCCCAAGCTACTTTGCTTGGGTGGAAAGTGTAGCTCCAGCGAATAGGTTGGTAGTAGGTGGCGAGGGCTGTATTGCCATACAAGCCTAAGTAGGTCTTGTCTAAAGTCAAGAAACTAGTAAGCGGTTTGCCTATGTGTTTCATTAAGAAAACGTAGTCTATTACTGTGAGTAGCAAGAGGAGTAGAGAGCTGATAAAAGGTAGGTAGATGAAAGTGCGCAAAGCCACTGCTTTGGGGCGGTAGAAGCTACTCACTATTGGCAAGAAGATGAAGAGCCAATAATCGTCAATATGCTCAAGTGCGGCAGCCTTGTCGGGTGCCCACAAAACGCTTACCAATTTTACGGCACTGAAACAGAATAGGGCAAGCATTATGGGGTGGGGTTTGTAGAAGTTGCGCTTGTAAAGGCCATACCCCAAGGAGAGTAGGAGCAAGGCGATGCTGAGACCTAAATTTAGTTTAAACTTATAGACATAGGTAGCTGCAATAGCTGCAGCCACTACACCTATAACCCCTTCGACAAACGACAGGTTTGCGAAGAGGGTTTTTCGTTTTAAAAAGACTTCGACAGCTGTTATCCCACCTGCGAGGTATACTAATCCTTTGAAGGAGTGTAGCTCCCACAGGTTTTCTTCATTCAGCAAGCTAAGGGTATAGGCTGTCGCGAAGGCAAGCAGCAGCATGCTGCTCCACCAAAAGTGATTCTTTACGATTGCTCCCATTATGATTTCTGGTGTTGGTTTTGAACTCTTTTCAAAGAAGTGAAATTCTCGTATACTGATAGCGCATCTACTTTGCTGAGCAAGAAGCCCTCCTTGCCATCTAAGAATCCTAATTTGAGGAAGTAGGTTTTAAAGAAATGGAAAGCCATTTTGGTATACATTTTAAAGGCACTGTAGCGTTTTCCTTTCAGAAACATTTCTTCGCCTTTTAGTCGGCCATATAAAGCCGCTTTTTGTCGATAGGAAGGATAGTCGGCTACGGAATAGTGCAGCAGCTGTTGTTTGAGCACTCCCACACTGCCCGTAACGGCCAATGTTTCGTGCACTTTGCGTTCAGGTACATAGTGGCATTTGCTTTTGCGGAAGAGGCGAAAGTTTTTGTCTCCTTGAGTGCCCGAAAAATGAATGGGTTTCCCAGCAAAGAAGAAGAGGCGTCGGAAGTAGTAGGCATCTTTGGCCTCTGTACTGGTAAGGGTACTGATGATTTCGGTACGCAGTTCGGGGGTGATGCGCTCATCGGCATCTAAGAAAAGCACCCAATCGTTGGCCGCGTGTTGCAAAGCCAAATTGCGCTGCTTAGCAAAATCTTCAAACTTGTTCTGTATTACTTTCACCTTAGGAAAAGACTTGGCAATCTGAACTGTCCTATCGGTACTAAAAGAGTCAATGACGATGATTTCATCGCAGAAGTCGAAGCACTGCAGCACTGCAGCGATATTTTTTTCTTCGTTGTAGGTGATAATCAGTCCGCTTATTTTTTCGGTTAAAGGTGGCATTTTATTATTTTTTTGCAAAGGTAGTATTTTTTCTATAACTTTGCATTTCAAATAGAAACTATTATGCCCAATATTGGTTTTGTTCACGGAAGATATCCTTATGGAGGGGGGGAGAAAGTAACCTCAAACATTGCTCCATATCTTTCAGCCTTAGGCTATAAGGTATTTGTGTTTTCCTCGCGCATTGCTCATCAGCAGCTTATAGAGGAAGACAAACAATACATTACTTTTGTAGATATTGGCAAGACGCGGCTTTTTTCGCGACCCAAAGTGTCGTTAGCTGACCAAGTGAATGCTTTAGGCATTGATGTACTGGTGTTTATAGGAAAAAGCTTCAGTGCTACACGTGAGGGCATCTTTCAGAAAACATCGTGCAAATGTATTTTTGCCCATTATGGCATTACCTTTTGGCAGGCAGAGAACAAACAGAATGAGCTGAAAGCAAAGGCTTCTCGAGACCCCTTTAGCTTTCTTTGCTACCAAGGGGTTAAGATTCCTCTTTTCCACATAGGCAAACAGATTAAGATAGCTAAATACAAGCTTATCTACCAGCGTTATCACGCTTTTATGGTGCTGTGTGAGGCCTACAAGCAAGAGCTGATAGAGGCTTTGCAGTTGAAAGTGAACGAGAAAATAGTAGCTATCCCGATAGGCATTCAGCCTGCTCCTATTAGCTATTCGATGGAGAAGAAGAAGCAACTGCTATACGTAGGAAGGATGACTCATACTGACAAGCGCGTAGAGCGTTTGGTATTGGTGTGGCAACAGCTCTATCAGCGTTTTCCCGACTGGGAGTTTTTGTTTTTGGGCGAAGGTGAAGAGTTGCCTAAACTCAAACAAATGGCTGCCGATTTGCATTTAGAACGCATACAGTTTTGTGGTAAACAACAGACCCCGCCATATTATGACCAAGCGGCTATTAGCTGCCTATCATCGCAGATTGAGGGTTTCCCATTAGTGCTTATTGAGGCGCAACAGGCAGGAGTGATACCTGTGGCCTTTGCTTGTTCGGCAGGAGTGCGCGAAATTCTATCGCCTAACGGCAAGTGTGGGGTGTTAGTTCCTCCATTTGATTTAACAGCCTATGCAGAGGCTTTAGCCCAGCTGATGAGCGATGCCTCTTTGAGGAAACAGATGCAACCTCAAGTGCTAGAAAAGGCTGCCCAGTATAACATAGAAAACATTGTAAAACAGTGGGATGCACTGTTTAAAAAGATACTATGAACACGCCTTCTAAGAAAATACTTATAGACTTAGAGCGTTTGCGCTACCCTAACACAGGTTTGGCTAATGTTTTTAAAAACCTTGCTAAGGGTATTTTGCAGTACCAACCCACTTTGGACATCACCTATTTTGGAACTCTTAATACGGTTAGAAAAATCAGTGAGCAACTGCGCGTGCTTCCTTTTCGACATTGGCATAGGTTCTATGAATCGTTTAGCCAAACGTTTGATATTATCCATCTGAGCAATCAAGGTTCAGTTTACTTCCAACAAGCTTACCCCCATACACAGAAGATACTCACGCTACACGACCTGAACTTCTTGCATGAAGATCTCAGTAGCTATAAGCGAGACAGACTGCTCCAGCGCGTAAATGCGAATCTTAGAAATACACAGTACTTAGTTTGCATTTCTGATTTTGTAAAGCAAGATGTGCTGAAAAATGCTTCGCTATTGCACTTAGACAAACTGAAAGAACTTTTGGTAATCCACAATGGCATTGTATTACCAGCACCTCAAACATACTCTTTAGAAGGGAAGTTGGCTTTCTTGAAAGAGCGCAAGTACCTGCTGAACATTGGGGTGCTTTTTAACAAAAAGAATCAGAAGAGTTTGGTAGAGATGCTTCCTTACACTAATGAAGATTTGGTATTGGTAACCTCAGAGCAGAAAGACTCTTACACCAGCGAGGTGAAGGAGGCTATTGCGCGTTTGGGGTTGGCGCATAGAGTACACTTTTTTAGCAATGTTACCGAGGCAGAGAAGAATGCCCTGCTGCAACACGCTGTGGGGTTGTGCCAGCCATCTTTGGCTGAAGGTTTTGGCATTCCACCTATTGAAGCAATGGCCTTTGGAAAACCTATCTTCTTGAGCACCTATACTAGTCTGCCAGAGATAGGGGGGAAAGAGGCTTTCTACTTTCGCAGTTTTAATCCTGAGGAGATGGCAGCCACGGTGCGACAAGGGTTGGAAGCCTTCTGGAGCAACAAGGAAGCCTCCAACCGACTGAAGGAGAGAGCAGCTGAGTTTAATCACCTTGCTATGGCGCAAAAGTACCTTGCCTTGTACAATAGAATTTAACGACAAAAAGACTATACATATACTATGAAATTTTTCAGAATTGCCGAATACAAACTGCTTGCCTACCGATTGGGGTTGGCCTACCTATTTTATTTTTTAGCGCGTGTGGCTTTCTACGCCTTCAACTACGCCCACCTGAGTGTAGCAGGTGTAGGGGAGTTCTTTCGCTTAGCTTTCTATGGATTGCTGTTTGATACTACCGCTATTATCTATGTCAACTTGTTGTTCATTTTCTTAAGTGTTTTGCCATTGTTGCGCAATACGAAGCCTACTTTTCAGAAAGTGCTTTTTTGGGTGTATTTTGCGTTTAATCTTCCAGCCTACTTGCTGAATTTTATAGATGTGGCTTACTTTTCGTACAACAAAACCCGTTTGACGACCAACGATTGGGCTTTGGTGGAAAACGAACATAATCCCCTTACGTTGCTCACGGGCTTTTTGGTGCAGTATGCGGCTATTTTCGGAGCTTTCTTGTTCTTGGCAGGCTTGTGGGTGTTTCTTTACAAAAGGGTGAAAATAGTAGAGGAAGAAGTAGGGGAGAAGAAGCCTTATTTTGTCAGTTCGTCAGTTGTCTTGGTCTTGTTGG
Organism: uncultured Capnocytophaga sp.; assembly: GCA_963519425.1. Lineage (GTDB taxonomy): Bacteria > Bacteroidota > Bacteroidia > Flavobacteriales > Flavobacteriaceae > Capnocytophaga. The sequence goes on along the minus strand of CAUQNY010000020.1, from coordinate 5,782 downwards.
CTCCTACTCTCATCTTTGGTATTCGCGGGTTCTCGTTTAAGGCAGGAGTTATTCCTCTTACAGTGATGGACGCTAGCAAGTATGCTCGTGACATTTCTCAGGTGAATATCCTACTGAACACCCCTTTTACTATTTTCCGCACAATGGGTAAGAATAAAGGTTTTAAGCAATTTAAATTCACCACAGAAGCATACATCGCTCAGAATATCAAACCTATCAAGCAGTACCAGCGCGAAGTGCCTACCAAGCCCAATGTAGTGGTGATTATCTTAGAGGGAATGGGAGCCGAGTACTTTGGGGTAATGAACCAAAAGACAAATATTCCTCACTACCGTTCGCACACTCCTTTCTTGGATTCTTTGGCACAACAGGGTTACTACTTTACAAATATCTTTTCGAACAGTATCCACTCTATAGAAGGGATTTCGGCTGTTACAGCAGGCATGCCTACCTTTCAGACAGCTTGGGTAAGGTCGGGCTACGCACAGCGGAAAGTTTCTTCGCTGGCGGAGGTAGCACGCTCTTTAGGATACCAGACACTTTTTGCCCACGGAGCAACCAATGGCTCGATGAACTTTGATGGTTATACTCACCAGATAGGCTACGAAACCTATTTAGGTCGCACTGAATTTAACGACGATCGCTTCTATAATGGTAGCTGGGGAATTGACGATGAACCTTTTTTGCAGTACTTTGCCCAAAACATCAATACAATGAAACGCCCATTTTTGGCGACTGTTTTTACACTTTCTTCGCACGGGCCTTACACGGTGCCAGAGAAGTATCAGAACCGCTTTAATACCGGCGACATTCCAATGCACAATGTAACTGAATACACCGATTTGTCGCTGCAGAAGTTCTTTGAGACTGTTAAAAAAGAAGATTGGTACTCTAATACTATCTTTGCTATTATTTCTGACCACACAACAGACGACTATTATGACTACTACAAGCAGAAAATTGCTCATCACCGTTTGCCTATCATTTTTTTTAGCCCTAATAAGAATCTTATTCCACAAGGTAGCTCTGATGTGTTAGGTCAGCAAATAGATATTTTTCCTACGCTCGTAGATTTGATGGGCTATCACAAGCCTTTCCGCTCGTGGGGACGCAGCTTGCTATCTGATAAAACTGACGAAACTCCGCGGGCATTTGTAACTCACACTCAGTTTTACCAGCTCATTCAGGGGAACTACATCTATGTTTTAGACCTCCAAGGGGAGTTAGTAGGTGTATATGACAAAACCGACCTTAATCTAACACAGAACTTGAAAGACCAAGTCGGTCAGAATGAAGAAATGAAAAAAGGCATCGCTGATATGCGTGCCTTCATTCAAGATTTTATGGATAGAATAATTAATGACAAACTTCAGTAATTATTGAAGTCCAAACATTCAGTAATTATTGAAGTCCAAACAATAGATTTTTAAAGAGTACTAACAGCGAGAGTTGTGGTAAGGCTCCGATGCCCCAGCTGAGGAGTAATAACCACAACTCTTGTTGCGTTAAATACGTCTGTGCTGTAAAACTAGCCCCACTGAGAAAGATGAAAAAAGCTAAGAGGCAAGTCATATCTTTTTCAAAAGAGATGCTTAACAGTATTGTAAAAACGGTTAAGGCTCCCATTCCCATAGTGAACCAGTTGGTAGACCAGCCTAAAAACTGCAAAAATAGTAGTAAGAAGCAACTAATGATGAGGTTTAGCAAGTAAAAGTACAGTATCGGGAAATTCTCCATAGGAGTAATTTTAAAAGCAACTCCTAAAAGAATAGCTATGTAGCCGTAAACCAACCACTTTTGTTTTTCGATTGGCACCACAAAAGGGTCTTTAATCCAGTTTAGGACGAACAGCGTTAAATAGATGAGGGTAGGAAGAGCTACTGTAAAGATGAGCAGCATCAGCCAAGCCCAACGCACCTCCTCGATAGGCAAGAAAAAGGGAATGTTGAACAGTACCAACATCGCCCCATAAATGGGAAACCATATAGGGTGCGACAAGAAAGAGATGAGGTAACTAAAATGGCGCATTGTTATTCTTCAGGCATACTGTCGGCAGGCAGAGAGTCAGAGGCCTCTGTGTCGGGCATTTCGGGCTCTTCTTTAAAATATTCTTCTAAATCCTTCACGTTCATAAACGGAGCTACTTTACTTTTTAGGACTGCCCATTGCTGGTTGTAAAAGTCAGGGTCAAGAGGTGCGATGAGCAGCAAGAGCTCGCCATAGCGGTCTATGGTGTATTGTATGCGCATCGCATTGGCGTGCTGTTCATTGGCTGAAAGGTGAGCGTAGTAGTTCAGTTCTTGCTGATACTTGCTGAACAATTTTAGTGCCAACTGGCGCGCTGTTTCCAGTTGTTTTACTTGATAGTAGCCTTGCACAAAGGGGTCGAGAGTAAAGTAGTAGCCATAAGCGTCTACAGGCATATTTTTCATGGCTATGTCCAATATCTCTTTGGCTTTGTCTGATTTTCCTTGAGCAATGAGTTGCTCGTTTAGGCGAGCTAAGTTGCCGCGGAAGATGATACTGTTCTTGCGCGTTTCGGGGTCAAGGTAGATGCCTTCTTTGCCCATATTGCCCCACGTCCATTGTTTTACAATGTTGTACATTAGGTCAGGGTCAATGCGCCCCATATCGTAAGGATGATTCTTGTCAATAGGGGTTTTGATGGGTACCAGTTTGTAGACCATTCCATCTAATTGCAAATAGTCTTTCAGCCAGAGGTATTCGGCGGCATCCATGCTACCTCCTGTGAAATAAATAGGGCGTTTCCAATCGTTATTGGCAAGTATGTCCAACATCACTACCCGTGCTTTGTCGATTGCGCCAGGGAGGGTAATATCAATGTAGTCTACTATCTTGTCGGCGTCTTCAGGTTTTACAATTCCGCTTTTTAGCACATTCTCCTTGTTTACAGGGATGCGAATTTTGTTGGTGGGGTAATAGTAGAAAGTCTGTTGAAGCTCACCTCTGCCGCGAGTTTCTTGGGTGTTAGGGTCACCGCTAGTAATCCAGTTTACAAAATCCTTGATATTCCATCGGTTGTCAGTACGCTTGCGGTAGTACACAGCTTCGCGTACCCCGTGGGCGTATTGTTTGTGCTGAATTTGACTCGGTATAGGGGTGCTTTGGTAGGCTTGACGCTTCATTTGGTCTATGTACCAATCGGTTTGCAAAAGGCTGGTGTTAATCACGCGCACATCGGTGCGGAAGCCCTCAATTTCTTGGGCATACCACAAGAGGAATGTATCGTTATCGCCTATAGTGAAAATCATAGCATCCTTGTCTTTTGCTACCGAGTTCAAGTAGGCGTGTCCAATGAATTGGGCTGAATATTTCTGAGAGCGGTCGTGGTCGTCCCAGTTTTGGCTTGCCATTAGGACAGGTACAGCTGCTAAAGAGATGGCAACTGTGCTGATGGCTAGTATGTTGTGTTCCATTGTCTTCCTAAGATAATAGAACAAGGCATACACGCCTACACCTATCCAAATAGCAAAGGCATAGAATGAACCGACCAAGGCATAATCGCGCTCACGTGGCTCGAAAGGCCGTTCATTGACATAGATTTTTAGTGCTAATCCAGTGAAGAGGAATAACATAAGTACTACCCACGTTTGTTGTTCGCTTTTCAATGACATAAATACGAGCCCTAAGAGCCCTAAGAGCAGAGGAAGGAAATAGTAGGTATTGCGTGCCTTGTTATTCAGTACATCGTCGGGAAGGTGTTTTTGCGACTCAAGCCGAATACTGTCTGTTGCATCAATGCCTGATAGCCAGTTACCGTGGTCGTTTTCTAACTTTCCTTGTACATCGTCTTGCCTACCGATGAAGTTCCAAGCAAAGTAGCGGAAATACATATACCCAAATTGATAGTCGAAAAGGTACTGCATATTTTTCCAGAAGCTTGGTTTTTCTACTTCTACGTAGTCGCGGTATTCGGTTAGGAATTGGTCGTAGCGTTCGGCAGGCATTGGTCGCAAGGCCATTTGGGCTTGCATTTGTTGCAAGAATTGGTATAGTTTGGGTTCTTCGTAAGCCTCTTCTTTTATTTTGAAAGGCAAAAGGCCTGTCAGTTTCATATAGTTTGCAGCGTGTGGAGTGCTCCACATCCTTGGTAAAAAACCTGAATGTTGGGAGTTGGGAGCCATTTGTGCGTTCTTGTAGGGATTCACAATCACATACTTGCCTAAAGTGTAGTCGCGTTCGTACTTAGGTTTAGCATCCTGGTAAGGGTTCTCTTCGTCCATTCCAGCGTACTTGTCTGTAAACATAGGGCCATAGAACAAGTGTGTTTCGGGGTACTGCTCTAAATTGTAGTAAGCCAAGAGCAAGCGCGCATCGGTAGGACTGTTTTCGTTAATTACCACATCGGCATTGGAGCGAATAGGTACCATTAACCAAGAGGAAAAGCCTATGAACACAAATAGCAAACAGAGTGTGCCTGTTTGCAAGCGCACATTTTTCTTCTGCTGGGCGTATTGGAGAGTGAAGTAGAAGAAAGCTATAAGGCTTAGCCCTGCAATGATAGTTCCAGAGTTAAAAGGCAATCCAAAGGTATTCACGAAAAACACTTCTAAGTACCCGAAATAGGCCAAAGTGTAAGGGAGAATCAGTTTGAAGATGAGTAGCAAAATAGCAATGGAGACAACGTTGGCAATGACAAAGTTCAGGGGTGTCTTTTTGTATTTGCTGTTGAAAAAGTACAACATCCCAATAGCAGGGATCGTTAGAAGTGCCATAAAGTGCACCCCAAAGGAGAGTCCTACTACTAAAGAGATGAGCAGTAGCCAGCGATCGCCGCGCTCTTCGTGCAAACTGTCTGTCCACTTGATGCCTAACCAGAACATCACTGACATAAATAGCATTGCCATAGCGTATACTTCGGCTTCGACGGCATTGAACCAAAAACTATCAGAGAATGTGTAGGCCAACGCCCCTACAGCCCCGCTACCCATTACAGCGATACTTTGCCCTAACGAAAGGGAACTTTGTTCGCGCAAGGCTAACTTTTTGGCTAAATTCACAATGATAAAGTACAAGAACAGCACTGTAAAGGCACTAGAAAGTACTGATAGATAGTTCACGAATAAGGCTATCTTATCGGCATTAGGTGCAAAGGCCGCAATGAAAGCCCCCATCATTTGGAAGAAAGGAGCTCCAGGGGGGTGTCCTACCTCTAATTTGGCCGAGGTAGTGATGTACTCGCCACAGTCCCAGAAACTAACGGTAGGCTCTACAGTAAGTGTATAAGTAAGGAGAGCAATAGCAAATACTGCCCATCCTACTATCAAGTCGTATTTCTTGAAATCTTTATCAATCATTTGGTAGTAAATTGTTTTGGGGGCAAAGGTACGAACTAATTTGGTAAATAGCAAGGAGGGGGTAAGAATAGGTTAGGATTTAGATTTTTACACTTACGCCAACTTTGAATGATAGTACATTGCCAAAAGCTACTTGTCCGTTGAGTTCTGCATTTTTGAAGATGAAGTAACGGAAGCCCAAGTGAGCATCCCAAACTATAAAATTATTTTTGTGATTGTTTCTAAGGCTAATGTCATAAGTAGGAGGGGTTATCACACAACCAGTATTGCCAGCATTTTCATAAGGATCATTGCTCTGCCAGATAAAATATCCTCCTGTCGTTGAAGTTAAAACTTTGACTATTGAACTGAGCTCCTGCCGAAAACAAAGGAGCAAAAGCATAGTGTATTTCTCCTCCATAGCCAACTTCTGCATTGCCTATTGACGTGCAAAGATCAATAAATACATTGCCTTTGGTATAGGC
>CAUQNY010000019.1:0-31685 GCA_963519425.1 uncultured Capnocytophaga sp. | reverse complement strand
AAGTGAAGTAAAGATATTGTTTAGTTGTTGTTGTTGTCAATACTCTTACATTTCGGGGGCAAATGTAGAATGTTTTTTTTATATTCCAAAAAAATAAGCAACTTTTTTTATGAAGTAAAATCTAGTGTGTTGAAAAACAGTTAGATAATTTAATCTTGACATTTTGATTTATCACCTTATGTAGCAAAAAAATCTACTTTACTCCATTAGAATATCTTTCATTTATACTTTGCTTCTTTAAAACTTTTTCTATATCTTTGCCCTTTATTTATACTGGATTTGGGGCAAATATACAAATATAACCTCTTTCTTGTTCAGTTATAGTACATCATCTTTTAGTATTTTGACTACCTGCTTAAGTGGGTAGTTAAAAATCTTTTTTTTAAACAATCATTATTTTGACACTCGTAATTGGAGATATCCACGGTGCTTTTCGCGCCCTCACACAAGTATTAGAAAGGGCTGACTTTCAGCCTTCCTCTCTATTTATCTTTTTAGGTGATTATGCTGATGGTTGGAGTCAGACACCCGAAGTCCTTGATTTTCTCATCGAATTTCAGAAAGAACACCATTGCATCTTCCTACGTGGCAATCACGATGCGCTGTGTGAGAATTTTCTTCGAGGCCTTCCGTCCGACGGACAATGGCTTTCTCACGGAGGCAAAGCTACCATACAAGCCTACGAAAATGTTTCTCCTGAACGGAAAGCAGCCCATCTACAATTTCTTTCTTCCTTAAAGAACTACTACCTCGACTCTCAAAATCGACTTTTCTTACACGCTGGCTTTACCAACTTGCGCGGGGTAGCATACGAGCATTTTGAAGAAATGTTTTATTGGGACAGATCTCTATGGGAACTTGCCTATGCTACCCATTTGCCCCCAACACATCCTCATTTTCCTCCACGCTTGGCTCTCTACCCCCAGATATACATAGGTCATACCCCTACCACACGATTGGGAACTGACCAACCCTTGACTTTTAATGGGGTTACCAATGTAGATACAGGGGCGGCGTTTAAAGGACGTATCAGCGTACTGAATATAGATACCCTCCAACTTTGGCAAAGCGACCCTGTGCATACACTCTATCCTAACGAAGCAGGCCGAAATAGGTAGTCTTTTTGTCAAGGTTGTCTTCAACACAATCCCCTCAAGGCCACTTGACTCGAACAGACAGCAAATAATCCCTCTCGAAAACTTTTGGTTTTCCATAACTTTTTTACTACATTTGCCCCATATTGATTATTACTAAATGCTCTTTATGGATAAGTGGAAGACTATTACAACTGTAGGCTTTGCTCTTTTTGCAATGTTCTTTGGTGCAGGTAATCTTATATTACCGCCTTTTATAGGTTTGATAAGCGGCCATCAGTGGCCTTTTGCTCTCTTAGGTTTTTTTGTAACAGCTATTATAGCCCCTTTTCTGGGGGTGCTGATGGTAGCTAAAGTGGGCAAACAGTTTACTGATTTGGGCTGGATGATTCACCCAATACTTATCAAAGTACTTACATTGCTTATTATCTTGTGCATTGGGCCATTGGTAGCATTGCCTCGCACGGGAGCTACTACTTTTGAAATTGGCATACGTCCATTGTTTCCACAACTCTCACCTATTTGGTTTTCAATGTTCTTCTTTGCTATTGCTTTGGCGTTATCGATTTCAAAAACCAAAATTGTAGATATTATAGGTAGGTTTCTCACCCCTTTTTTATTGGCAGTACTTTTTTTGCTGATTGTTTTAGGAATAGTCTCTCCTACGGTGCCTGTAGAAGTTACCAGCCTACAAGCAGCGGAGAGCTTTGTCTTTGGTTTTACAGAAGGTTACCAGACAATGGATGTGCTAGCAGCAGTTATTTTTGCAGGGATTGTTATTGCAGAAGTAGTGAACAAAGGCTACACTACACCTGCTGATCGGACAAAGGTTACTTTACTATCAGGAGCAGTTTCTACAGTCTGTTTGCTATTCATCTATGGGGGACTCATCTATTTAGGGGCTACCTCTGGCTACGCCCCCGAAGGGAAGGGGATAGAGCGCACAGAGCTATTGCTGGATTTATCGCATTCTGTATTAGGGCGTTGGGGAACAACAGCTATTGCATTGGCTATTGGTTTTGCTTGCCTTACCACAGCTATTGCACTTATTTCATCAGTAGGGTCTTTTTTTGAGGAGTTTACAAAAGGCCGCTTGCCTTACAAGGTAGGGGCTGTGCTTTGCACCTTATTGGCTATTCTTCTTTCAGTCAATAGTGTGGATAGCATCATTCGCTATGCGAGCTACATTCTAGAATTCATCTATCCTATTGTATTTACTATTATCTTGTACGTATTGGTATTCAGCAAATGGGTACGCACTCCTCTGCCTTATGTAATGAGTGTAGTCTGTACGGCAGTAGTATCTGTAATGAAGTCGTTTGGCTTTGTGCATTGGCCTTTGAGTGGACAATTGGAATGGCTGCTGCCCTCGTTAGTAGTGTTTTTGGGAGCAGCAGCGATAGGGAGGATAAAAAGTAGGGGGTAGGGTTATTCTACATCGGGCAGGAGAATTGTTTCACCGCTTTCAGTTTCGTACATTACCCCTAAACGCTTGCCTTTTTTCTGAGCGGTTGAAGCATCGGGGGTAGCTCCTTCTACAGTTTTGTACTTCGTGATTTTCTGTCCTTCGCGACGCAGGATTTCCATATCGTCGCCTTTCTTTTTAACAATGGTAAAGTCTTCGCCCGAGAAAAAATCGGCCATATTTAGGTTCATCACCATAGAAACCATCAGTGCAACAGCAAAAACCATTGCAACATCAAATAGGTTTACAACAACACTTAGAGGGTCGGCATCATCGTCTTTGAGTCGGGAAATACGTCGGTTTGTTTTCATTGTTTTGGAGTTTGGGTTAATACACGGCTTACGTACTCAAGATTGTTGATTTCCTTAGCATACCAGCGTTGTTTGAATTGCAAGGTTACTAAACCTACCAAACTGATCACCAGACCTACCACCGTAGTAGCGAAAACTACTTGCATATTGCTCGCCATTTTAGAAATGTCGCCAGTAGAAAGACCTGTAAGGGCAGGGCTCATTGCAATGAGTGTGCCGATGAGGCCTAATACAGGCCCTACTTTAGCAAGAAGTTTAGAGGTAGCAATATCTTTCTCTCCCTCATTTTCAAAGTTAGAAATCATATAGTCGTAATAGGCCTCATCAGGGCTGTGGTGTAGCATATCGCGCAGGTAATGAATGTAGAGCGAGTTGTCCTTTTCGGGTAGTAGAGCCTTGAGTTCAGCAGCGCGTTCTGGGGTCAGTTTTTTAATAGCTTCATTCAGTTGCTGGTCATTTTTGTATTTCGTGATGAAGCGGTTGTAGAAGCTGCCCACCAACAGTAGGGCACGTACGAAAAGTACCAATAGTACAATGATGTCGGGTATCAGCAAACTGTCAGATACCAAGAAGAGAATTTTAGAGATTTCAGTCATAACTTCAATTAGTAAAATAAGTGAATTAGCAAATAAGTGAATTAGCAAAATAGCTAATAGCCATTTCATAACCATATTTAAAGGCGTGGTCAAGCCTGTGTGTATCAAGGACTCCTACATTGCTGAGGTTGTGCAGGAGTAGGTGATTACACTTTTTGAACTTTCGGTTGTAATTTCCGTCCATTGTGATGTTGTAGATGCGTTGCATAAATTGGAAAGAGTTAGTCAGCTCTTTTTCGGTGATAATTTCCAAAGGGTTTACAAAACTGCCTATTATGGTATCGCATTGGTCTTTAAGAGGTTCTATAGGGAAGTTGTTCAGCAGCCCGCCATCGCAATAGAGGTTGTCTCCTATCTTCACAGGAGAGAAGTAGGGGGGAAGGGCCGATGAGGCTATTAGGGGCTGTATGAGTTCTCCTTTGCTGAAGTATTCGACTTTGCCATTCAGCAGATTGGTAGCTGTAACTACCAAGGGCAATTGTAGTTGCTCGAAAGTCGTGCACTTGAATTGTTTTTGAAAGAACTTAGTGTATTTAGCACTGTCTACTAAACCTACTTTCTTAAAGGTCAGCATTGACCATTTGAACACAGGAGTCTCTTTGAAAAAAGACAACATATCATCGGGAGCGATGCCACAAGCATAGAGGCCACCGATGAGTGCCCCGCCACTGGTTCCTGAAATAATAGAGGGGCGCAAGCCTTTTTCTTCTAAAGCTTTGAGCAATCCTGCGTGTGCCAAAGCACGTACGCCTCCTCCTGAAAATACTAAGCCTATCTTCATAATTAAAGTAAAAGAAAAGCTAACATAGCACTTATATAGGCTATGCCCGTCATAAACACCCATTGAAGGGCTGTCCATTTCCAGCTATTAGTTTCTTTGCGCACCACAGCTACTGTGCTGAGGCATTGCATAGCAAAGGCGTAGTAGAACAAGAGGGAAAAGCCTGTTCCAAGAGTAAATACACGAGACCCATCGGGGCGAACCTCGCTAAGCATCTTGTTTAAGATAGTGCGCTTTCCTTCTGTATTTTCGGTGTCTAACTTACTTCCTAAACTATATACGGTAGAAAGAGTGCTTATGAATACTTCGCGCGCTGCAAACGAGGCTACTACGCCAATGCTGATTTTCCAATCGTAGCCCAGAGGGCGAAATATGGGTTCTATTCCCTTTCCAATGTGGCCTAAAAAGGAATGTTCTAACTGTTCAGACTCTATGTAGTGTTCTTTCTCTTTTTCGCTCCACTGTTGCTCTTGTGCCAAACGGTCGGCAGTACTCTCGATGCTGTTGTAGTACTCGCCTGCTCCGTGAGAGCCTAAGAACCATAAGAGGATAGAGATAGCTAAGATAAACTTCCCTGCTCCTACCACAAAACCTTGGGTCTTTTCGTAGACTGTGATGCCTATATTGCGCCACAAGGGAAGTTTGTAGTCGGGAATTTCTGCGATGAAGAAACTGCTGCTTTTTTTCATTTTTAGTGCTTTGTCCAACAGAAATGCTGAAATTAAAGCTACTGCAAACCCTAAGAAGTACATTCCAAAGAAAGTCCACGCACGATAGCTAAACAAGAGAAAGTCGCCTTCGGGGATGACTAAGTTAATGATGATAAGGTAAACGGGGAGTCGTGCTGAACAAGTAATGAAAGGAGTAACTAATATTGTGATGAGGCGTTCTTTCCAACTCTCGATGTTGCGGGCTATCATCACTGCAGGGACAGCACACGCAGCCCCTGAGATGAGGGGCACTACGCTCTTTCCGCTGAGACCAAAACGCCGCATTATGTTGTCCATCAGGAAAACTACGCGACTCATATAACCACTTTCCTCTAATAGTGAAATGAAACAGAACAAGATAGCTATCTGTGGGATAAACACCGCTATACCTGCTATTCCGGGCAGAATGCCTTCTACCAAAAGGTTTGTCAGTTCTCCTGCAGGTAGCTGAAGCGATAGCCATTTTTGCAATGCTTCAAAGCTACTTTCTATTGAATCCATTGGGTATTTAGACCATTTGAATACGGCTTGGAAGATGAGCAAGAGAATGAAAGCAAAGATAAGATACCCAAAGAAAGGATGAAGAAGGAAACGGTCTAATCTTGCTCGTAGAGTTTGTGCTTTTTGGCGGTCTACGGTGTAGGCTTTTTTCAGAGCCTCGTTAATGAACTGATAGCGCAAGATGATTTCTTTTTGCTGCCTGCGTCGCAATTCGCTTTCAGAATCCCCATAGGAGATAGCGTCTAATCGCGAGAGGTCTACACAAGGGGCAAGGGGCAACTGCTGATAGTGGGTAAGGGCAGCTTTTAGCGCTTCGATTCCTTCCCTTTTGCGAGTGCTAGTCAAGAGTACTTTGGTTTGCAGTGCTGTTTCTAAGGCTGGCACATCAATACTGATTCCTTTTCGCGACATCTGGTCGGCCATATTGATAACCAACAGAGTAGGCAGTTGTAGGTCTTTCACTTGGGTGAAGAGCAAGAGGTTCTGTTTGAGGTTTTCTACCTCGCACACCACGACTACCACATCGGGGAAGAGTTCTCCTTGGCGGTCAGAAAGGGTTTTTACGGTTACTTGCTCGTCTTCGGAGTTGGCATTGAGGCTGTAGGTACCGGGTAGGTCTATGAGTTCCGCTTGCACCTGATTACTCAGTTGGCAGAGACCTACCTTTTTTTCTACTGTGATGCCCGGATAATTTCCTACCTTTTGGTTCAAGCCTGTTAGCGCGTTGAACAGAGATGTTTTGCCTGTATTAGGATTGCCCACAAGGGCTACTTTTAAATGTACCAATTTGTCAATTTGTTAATTTGCCGATGTACTAACTTGCTAACTTGCTAATTACTTGGATAGCCCTTGCCATTTCTTTTCTGATAGACAAATAGGCGTCGTTCATACGCAGGTAGATGGGGTCGCCGAGGGTGGATTTCTGGAGAATCTCCACTTCACTTCCTTCAAAACATCCTAATTCAATGAGTTTTAGGGGGATTTTGTTGAGGTCGAAGGTGTGTATAACGGCTTTTTCTCCCTTTTTCAGTTCAGCAATAGTATGGGTAGCAGTATGCATCTCTTCCATTTTTGTGCTTAATTTAGACTTATTTTGCGTGCAAAGGTAGGAATAATTTGTCAAAAAACAATCATCAATCAGAGTTTTTCATCAACCAAATTTTGACTTTCTTTTGTGTAGGTGTGGTTTGATTCAGCTATTTACAAATGTCAACAAAGAAAGCCTGTTCAGAGTTTAGCTCTAAACAGGCTTTGTTTGTTATTGCTGATGAATACGGTGAAGTATTCTCTAAAGCATTCTATTCTTCGTTTTTAATTTTCTCCCAAGTATCTTTCAGCCCTACAGTTTTGTTAAAGACTTGTTTTTCAGGGGTGCTTTCGGGGTCTACACTGAAGTATCCGAGGCGTTGAAACTGTACGGTTTCGCCTATTGTAGCTGTTTGTAAACTAGGCTCGATGTAGGCGGTAACTACTTTTAGCGAGTTAGGGTTGAGATAATTCAAGAAGCTGTCCTCTTGGCGGTCAGGTTCAGGAATGGTGAATAGACGGTCGTAGAGGCGTACTTCAGCTTCTAAGGCGTGTGCTACTGATACCCAATGGAGGGTGCCTTTCACCTTGCGCATACTTGCTTCGGTTCCGCTACCACTTTTGCTTTCGGGGTCGTAGGTGCAGTGAATTTCTATGAGGTTGCCTTCAGCGTCTTTCACTACACTTTCGGCCTTAATAATGTAGGCATTTTTTAAGCGTACTTCTCCTCCTAGTTTCAATCTAAAGTACTTTTTGTCGGCTTCTTCTCGGAAATCGTCGCGCTCAATGTAGAGCTCTCGTCCGAAAGGTACCTTGCGGAAAGTCATAGGGGTTACTTCGGGGTTGTTTTCGGCATCGAGCCATTCTTCTTGTCCTTCGGGATAGTTTGTAATAACTATTTTTATGGGATCAAGTACGGCCATTACGCGGTTTGCTTTCTTGTTGAGGTCTTCGCGAACGCAGAATTCTAAGAGAGAGACATCTATGAGGTTTTCGCGTTTTGCAATCCCGATAGTATCTGCAAACTTTCGTATAGACTCAGGGGTATAACCGCGGCGGCGAAGGCCTGAAATGGTGGGCATACGGGGGTCGTCCCATCCTGCTACGTGTTTTTCGGTAACCAGTTGCAAGAGTTTGCGTTTGCTAACGATGGTGTGGCTGAGGTTTCTGCGAGCGAACTCTCTCTGTTTGGGGCGTGTGCCTCCTTGTCCTTTAGGTGGGGCGGGGTTAGGGATTACTTGGTCTAAGAACCAATCGTACAATTCGCGGTGTGGCAAGAACTCTAAGGTGCAGAGGGAGTGAGATATTTGTTCTAGGTAGTCGCTTTCGCCGTGAGCCCAGTCGTACATAGGGTAGATGTGCCATTGGTTTCCTGTGCGGTGGTGCGAAGCGTTCATTATTCGGTAGATGATAGGGTCTCTCATCAGCATATTTGGGGAGGCCATATCTATTTTAGCGCGTAGTACATAGGTGCCGTTTTCGAAAGCGCCGTTTTTCATTTGTTCAAAAAGGGCGAGGTTTTCGCTAATAGGTGTATTTCGGTAGGGGCTTTCGGTACCTGCTGTGGTGGGGGTTCCTTTTTGGGCGGCAATCTCTTCGGAGCTTTGTTTGTCTACATATGCTTTTCCTTTTTTGATGAGCATTACAGCCCAATCGTAAAGTTCTTGGAAATAGTCAGAAGCGTAGCACTCTTTGTCCCAATGAAATCCTAACCAAGCTACATCTCGGCGGATAGCGTCTACGTATTCTTGTTCTTCTTTAGAAGGGTTGGTATCGTCAAAACGCAGGTTTACAGGGGCGTTGTAGCGCAGCCCTAATCCAAAGTTTAGGCAAATGGAGCTGGCGTGGCCTAAGTGCAAGTAGCCATTGGGTTCTGGGGGGAAGCGGAATCGCAAGGCATTGGTGGGGAAGCCTGCGGCGAGGTCTTCCTCTATAATGTTTTCTATAAAGTTGTTAGAGCGTTGTTCTTTTAATTCTTCTGACATTTTTTTATGATTAATGTAATTTGCGGCAAAAGTACAAATAAGTTTTGAAAATTACAAAGAAGTGATATTGGGTTTAGGAATTGGCGAATAATTAAAAATCAGAAAGATAAGCTAAGCTTAAGAAAAAGAGGACTAAAAGCTGCCTATAGCATTGACTACTTAGAACAGCTTTTGTTACAAATTTCGTGCGTTTGACCTTATTAGTCATTAAGAAATGTAGTTACATCAAAAAACATTAGCTGTGTATGTTCATTTTCAGCTACTTTTGTAAGAAATTTGAATCCCATTTTTTGGTAAAAAGGAATAGCTTGGTTGTAAGCATCAATAGTAATAAGCCTACAAGCTTGATTTTCATTAAATTTCAGACAGTTACTTATAACTGAATACAATATCATTTTTCCTAACCCTTTCCCTTTACAACTTTTATTGACTCCTAAACGACCTATTTTAAGGGAGGGAATACTTTTTAAATGCCGTTTTGGATATGGTAATAATCCTTTTCGGAATTTGTTATACTGACTCACTGAAGAAAACATTTCTTCTTTCAGTTGCAAGCTATCATTCAGCAAACTGTAATAGCCTAAGGTGCGCTCTTCGTTTTCGATGATAAAAGTAGTGGCTAACAGTTCTTTTTTATAAAGGATTGCCTCATTAAATAGGAAATCGTTTAAATCATCATCTTCACAATCAAAAGGTTTGATGGAGTGTGTTTCGGTAAGTAATAGGACTTTTATCCCTTGAAAATTATCTATTTTCATAGCTATTTTTAAACAAAGCTCTGAACTTTTCGGCTTCTTCTTCTATTTTTTCGCGAGTAATCCCTAACTTTTTTACGTCTTCTTTAAATGTCGCTAATTTTTCGTAAAAATCAATTACATCTTGCCCTTCTAATATAGGGGTTGGTTTAATCTCTCTTGCCATTTTGTACTGTTTTTATTGTTTTACACTGCAAAATTACAAATAATTTTCCTATTAGCAATGTATGAAGAATATTTTTTACTTGGATTTAGGATTTGCCTTTTGCCAAACACAGAAAACCACTTTTTATCTCCTACCGCTTAATTTTTGTGCGTTCAACCTATATTGGGGTTCATTGAAACTTTTAATCGAATGTTGGGGAGTTAGAAGTAAGTGGTTTTTTTTCTGTTTTTGAAGCATTTTGCAGAAAGGGGACATTGGCTGAAAATACGCTTGTTCTTCACTTCGTCTTCACTATGCCTCCACATTAGTGCCACGGTGCTCCTAATAGAAAAATTTTCTTTTCTTACTTGAATTTAGGGCAAATTTGCTTATTAATTTTTTTTTCGGTATTTTTGCCCCCTAAATTTTTTAAAATAAAAATGATGAAATTAAAATTGTTCTTTTCCTGGATGTTTTTCGTTCTGGCAGTGGTAGGCGTGGCCGCCCAAAATGTAGAACTTTCGGGTACAGTGAAAGATGAAACAGGCACGCCTCTTTTAGGAGTGTTTATTATCATTCAAGGAACGCAACGCGGTGCTACTACTGATGTGGACGGGAATTATAGCTTGTCTGCCAAGGTAGGCGATGTAGTAGACTTTTCTTTCCTCGGAATGAAATCTGTTCAGAAAAAAGTAACCGCCAGCACTAAAAAGTTGGACATAACTATGAAAGACGATGTGCAAGAACTGGAAGAAATGGTGGTTACAGGCTACGGTGCGCGCAAAGTAGCGAGTAAGACGGTTGCTTCGGTAGCGCAAGTGCAGGCTAAGGAGTTTGCGGAAGCTCCTACCGCTAATGCTATGGATGCTCTTATGGGGCGCGTAGCTGGAATGGTGGTGGTAACCAACAATGGGAAACCGGGTGCTTCATCGAATGTTACTATTCACGGCTATGGCAACCTTTATAAGATTTTAGGGAATGATGAAGCTAAAACAAGTCCGCTGTACGTAATGGACGGGGTTCCGGTGAGCAGCAGTGTGATGACAGACTTAAGTGCCAATGATATTGAGAGCATCACAGTGCTTAAAGATGCTGCCTCTACTTCTATCTACGGAGCGCGTGCTGCTAATGGGGTGGTTTACATTACTACTAAACGCGGTAAGCGCAATGAACGCACTCGGATATCTGTAAATCACCAAGTAGGTTTCTCGACTATTGCGAGTCGTGATTTCTTTGACGATATGATGTCGCCTGAAGAATATATGAACTTTTGGAGTGAAAAGAATCCTAACTACATAGGATTTGTAATGGCAGGCAGACGCAGAGGTACTACTGTAGAGCAGGCTAAAGAAATCACTAGTAGCTATTTAGAGAAAAATCCTTATTACACCCGTTGGGACAAGCTTTATTACCGTAACTTTGTGCCGCTGACTCGTACTGATGTATCGGTGTCTGGGGGTACTAATAGCAGTTCATACTATCTTTCTATGGGGTATTTAGACCAAGAAGGGAATACCTATGGCAGTGATTACAAACGTTATACGCTTAGTTTGAGTGTGGATACTGATATTACTAAATGGCTGAAAGCAGGTTTGCACCTATCGGTAGGGCACAATGAGTCAAACTCTAACAATACTTCGGTAGGCAATTATACTATCAACTTGCCTTTCTATTCGCCTACGGATGAAGATGGCAAAGAGAAAGATTTTATCAACTCTATTTTGGGAGCGCAATTTGGGGTGTTTAATCCTAAGTATTTGGTAGAAAAGAATCCTAACTTTAACCAGAGTGAAGATCTTCTGCCTATAGGTTACCTCACGGCAGAGCCTATCAAGAATTTGGTGTTCAAAACGCAAATGGGGGTTCAGTTTTCAACTTCGCTCACCAATGCAGCGCATATGCCCTCTTTTATCAATTACAAAGATTTAAGGTCTAAGAATATAGGTAGTGCTTCGGAAAACAACTCAAGGAGTTTGCGCAAGACTATTACCAATACGTTAGAATACAAGTTTAGATTGGCCAATCTGCACAACTTTACTGCGTTGTTAGGTCAAGAGTCTATTGAAAACAGTGGTAGAAATACGTATGCTTCTTCGGAAGGGCAATCGGTAGATGGGCTGATAGCAGTGAAAGATGGGACTAATAAGTTTGAGGTAAAACAAAGTCGCTCGGTAGCTACGTACAATTCTTATTTTGGTAGGTTAGAGTACAATTTCAGAGACCGTTATTTTATAGACCTTTCGGGCAGACGCGATGGGTCGTCAACCTTTGCTGAGAATCACCGTTATGCGAATTTCTGGGCGGTGGGAGCGATGTGGCGACTCAAAGAAGAGGCTTTCTTAAAGCAGGTAAAATGGCTTACAGATTTGAGTTTGCGCTTTAGTACTGGTAGTTCGGGGAACCCTAATGGGGGAGGGGACTACTCAAGCGTTACTGAGGTGCGCTCTAACCAATACAATGGCAATTTAGGCTATGAGGTAGACAAATTGGGTAACCCTGATTTGCTATGGGAACAACAACAGAAAACTACTCTTGGGCTGAATGTAGTGATAGCGCGCAATACTTCGTTTAATATAGAGTATTACGACAGAAAAACCCGTGGGGCACTTTCGCGCCGCGAAACTGACTTGCTTTCTGGTTTTGGCAATTACCCAGACAACGTAGCTGATATGGGCAACAAGGGGATAGACTTTTCGCTCTCATCAACTGTATATAGGAGTAAGAATGAAGATGTTTCGGTGCGTCCTTATTTTAACATCAACTATAATGCTCAAAAAATATTGGGTATTTATGACGGTAAGAAACAGCTTATAGGTTCAGGTCGTGATTTTGCGTATGCGGTAGATGAGCCTGTTTACTATGCTTTGCCTATGTTTAAAGGGGTTAATACCGAAAATGGGAAGCCTGAATGGTACCAGCCTGGTGATGACAAGATGAATACCCAAACTGATGATAGCAAAATTACTAATACTTTTGCTGAATCGCTCATACAAAACACTGGTAAGTTGCGTGTTCCGCCTATCAATGGAGGTTTTGGATTTAATGTAACCTACAAAGCTTTTACCTTTGATGCGGGCTTCAACTTTACTTTAGGGAAATGGCTGATTAACCAAGACCGTTTGGCTACTGAAAATGCTAATGCTTTTGGAACTACAAACCACAGCCGAAAAGTACTTGACTACTGGAAACAGCCAGGAGATAACGCACGCAACCCACGATTGCAAGAAACTTATTTCACACAGAAAGACTCACGTCTGTTAGAAGACGCATCTTTCTTGCGATTGAGAAATATCAGTTTGAGTTATCGTATGCCAGAGAAGACTGTAAAACAAATAGGCTTCTTTGATGGAGTGCGCTTGTATGGTACGGCTCGTAACCTTTTTGTATGGACAAAATACACAGGGGCAGACCCTGAATATGATTCGTCAATAGCCTTAGGAGGTTATTTGCCTACAAGTCAATTTACTTTTGGTGTAGAACTTAAATTTTAACAACGATGAGAAGAGCAATAAAGAAATATGTGTATTTAATAGCAGCTTTCCCTTTATTAAACAGTTGTGCTGACTTAGACCAGCAACCGTATAATACACTTGGGGGTGAAGTGCCTTTCAAGACGGTGCAAGATGCTAAAAACTGGGCAACGGGTATTTATCCGAAGTTGATAAAAAACCACTTTGGGCCTAAAATGTATTTGACTGATTTGCAGTCTGACTTTCTGAATATGAAGATAACTTCGCAAATATCGGGGAGGGATTTCCACACGTGGGATTTTAACGATGGAGAAGCAACTGTAAAATCGGCTTGGGCAGATAGCTATACAGCCATTCAGAATATGAACTACGCTTTGAAAGGCTTTGCTAATTTCAGCGACCAAGAGTCTATCAAAGAGTATATAGGGCAAGCGTATTTGGCGCGTGCTTACTACAATACCTATTTGGTAACACACTTCTGCAAAGCTTATAATGAGGCTACAGCTGATACAGATTTGGGACTTTCTATTTTTGATTATCAAGTGAAGGACTTCCCAGATAGAAGTTCGCTACGGGCTACGTATGATTATATTCTTTCTGACATTAGCAAAGCTAAAACTCTACTAGCAGGAAAAGCGGGAAGTGTGGGGGCACGCGAATTTACAGTAGATGCTGCCAAAGCCCTAGATGCACGCGTACGCTTGTATAAAGGCGATTGGCAAGGTGCTTATAATAGTGCTAAAGAATTGGTAGATGGAGGTAAATATCCTTTGGTAACTTCTGCTGCTACCCTGCAAAAAGTATGGGAGAACGACCAGACTAATGAGAGTATCACGCAGTTGGCAGTGAGTCTTTCTACGGGGGAACGCCCAGAAACTAATGAGCTTTATATAGCGAAAAATACTGATGCTATTAAAATGATTGATGGGGTGGCTACTTGGACTACTGTAGCAGGTAGTACACGCACAACGAGTATTGTGCTAAGTGTAGGAATGGCTACTTACTTGCCTACACAATCGTTTATAGACTTATTTCATAGCAGTGATATCAGAAAGCAAACTTATTTGCTCAGGGATTACGTAACAGTAGCAGGAACCGGGGCAGCTTATACTCTTTATATGGTAGGAAAATATCGAGACAATGTGAAGTTAAAATTGCGTGCCGATGCAAACCCTACCTATCTACACGAGCCTAAGATATTTAGGATAGCTGAGCAGTACCTAATAGCTGCAGAAGCAGCTTATAAAAACGAAGATGTTACTAATGCACAGAAATATTTAAATCTTTTGCGTCGTGCTAGAGGATTATCAAATGTAAGTGTTACAGGCGATGCGCTTTACACTGAAATTAAAAACGAACGCAACCGCGAGCTTTGCTTTGAGGGCTTCCGTCAGCATGATTTAAAACGTTGGCAACAAGATGTAGTGAGAGGTACTCCACAACGTATGGACGTAATCATAACAACTGATGCTGATAAATACTATCAACTGAACAAGCCTTATACGAATTATAAAATGGTTTGGCCAGTGCCTAGTGCGAATATTCTTATCCGTGACGGGAATTATAAGCAAAACCCTGGGTGGTAATCCATTCAGATGACCTAAAAAAGAGAGGGCGTCTTAACAATGTTAAGACGCCCTCTCTTTTACTTTTTAAGTTCTCTATCGCCAAAAGAAGTAGGCGATAACAGAGATGAATATAATTGATAGGATGTTCAGTACGAAACCAGCTTTTATCATATCTCGCTGGGTTACTTTCCCTGTGCCATAGGCAATAGCATTGGGCGGCGTAGCCACAGGAAGCATAAAGGCGCAAGAGGCTCCTAACCCAATGATAAGTGAAAGTCCTAATGGATTTACTCCTAAATTCTCAGCAACTGAATAGAAAATAGGTACTAGTAAGGCTGCACTAGCAGTGTTTGAAGTAAACTCTGTCAAGAAAATGATGAAAGCAGCTACTAGCAAGCCTATAAAGAAGTAGTGTTGCCCCTCCATTAAGAATTGAATAGAGTCTACCAAGGCTTTGCTTGCTCCTGATTGGGTGAGGATAACGCTTAGCGAGAGTCCTCCTCCGAAGAGCATTAAAACGCCCCAATCGGTGTTTTCTTGTATTTGTTTCCACTCGGCTACGCCTGTGGTACAAACTAAGATAGCAGCAATCATTGCTACTACAGCATCAAAATCGCCTATTTTAGGAATGTTTAGCAGTCCGCTAATTGTAACGTTTAGCGTATCGCCGAAGATCCAACATAAGGCAGTAATCAAGAAAATGAGAATGGTTAGGTATTGTTTCTTGTTTAGCTTTTGGGTAACTTGTTCGGAGGTTATTTTTATGTTCAGCTTTGGGCGGAAAAGCACGAGCATTACGCCTATCATTAGAGGCATTAAGCCCAATACTGTAGGCATTCCGTAGCGCAACCATTCAGAGAAAGTGATGTGTACTTGAGAGGCTACAATAGCATTTGGGGGGCTCCCTACCAAAGTGCCCATTCCACCGATACTAGCACTGTAGGCAATCCCTAAAATAACAAAAGCAAAAGTGCCTTTGTTTTTCTCGTAGTCAATGTTTTTTAGTAAGCCGATGGCTAAGGGGATAATCATAGCGGCAGTAGCGGTATTGCTGATGCCCATAGAAAGGAGAGCTGTAACTAAAAAGAGGAAGAATACAGCTAGCAAGAAGTTTCCTTTGGCCAAGCCTATTACCTTATGGGCAATGTATTTGTCTAACTGCTGCACACTAAGGGCAGTGGCAATGGCAAAGCCACCAAAGAAGAGGAAGATAGTAGGATTGGCAAAGGCTTGTAGGGCGCTTTTGGTAGATTCCAATCCCATTAAGATAGCCAAAACAGGCACTGAGAGCGCTGTAATTGTGATATGTACAGCTTCGGTAAGCCATAAGATGGCTACAAAAGCCAACAAGGCCAAGCCTTTGTTGGTAGCTTCTGGATAGGGGAGAAAAGCGTACAGCAGTACGCCTACTACCAAAGCCAGAGCAATGATACTTGGTTTTTTAGCGAATTTAAATAGCATATCAATAGAATTTAAGTTTCAAAAGGTCAGTGTAAAAGGGAACAAAAGCCTATTCTGAAGGCTTTAGTTTTACAGGAAGTGGCTCCTCTTCGGTAATAATGATGATGCCCTTCTGCAAAAGCAAGTTGTTTGGGAGTGTGATTTCTTCTTCCTCTGCTGATTTCAGCAATGTGTAAAAAGACTTGATGTCTATGATTTTGGCCTCGATAGGATAATCTTTGTCCATAATCTTGATAGTGTTGCCAATTCTAAATGGAGAGGAGAAGAACACTATAATCCCAGCAGTAATGTTGCTCAGAATAGACCATTGAGCAAAGAACGCTACCCCAATGACTGTGAGAACAGAAGTGACAAATAGGAATAATTGTTCGGTCTTAATTCCCCAAATAGAGACAAAGGTCAAGCCAGCTAAGATGTAAATGAAATAGTCGATGTACTTTTTCACTAGCTGTGTACGTCCCTCGCCCAAGCCTGCTTTTTTACCAAATTTCTCAATGATAGAGTTTGCTAAATAGCGCACTATGAAGAAGATAATGATAGCAATGAGAGTTGCTACCATTTGGTCGAAATATTTGTGGATATCCATAGACTTATTTAGCGATGTTCACAGCTCTTGTTTCTCGGATAACAGTTACTTTTACCTGTCCAGGGTAGGTCATATCAGTTTGGATTTTCTGCGATAGGTTAAATGATAGTTCAGCGGCTTTGTCATCTGATACTTTTTCACTTTCTACAATCACACGCAACTCACGACCTGCCTGAATAGCATAGGCTTTCTTCACTCCTTGGAAGGTGAAAGCTGCATCTTCCAAGTCTTTCAGACGCTGAATGTATGAATCAAGTACTTGTCGGCGTGCTCCTGGGCGTGCTCCACTAATAGCATCGCACACTTGTACGATAGGGGAGAGCAAAGAGGTCATCTCTATTTCGTCGTGGTGGGCACCAATAGCATTGCAAACTTCTGCCTTCTCTCCGTACTTTTCTGCCCATTCCATACCGAGCAATGCGTGAGGGGTTTCACTTTCGACTTGTGGTACCTTTCCTATGTCATGAAGTAGTCCTGCGCGTTTGGCTAATTTAGGATTTAATCCAAGCTCTGCGGCCATTACGCCACACAATTTGGCCACTTCTCTTGAGTGCTGCAAAAGGTTCTGCCCATAGGAAGAGCGGTATTTCATACGGCCTACGCATTTTACCAATTCGGGGTGCAAACCGTGGATACCAAGGTCTATCACTGTGCGTTTGCCTATCTCTACAATTTCTTCTTCTATTTGTTTGGTAGTTTTCTCAACAACCTCTTCTATGCGTGCAGGGTGAATGCGGCCATCGGTTACTAGCTTGTGAAGAGAAAGACGGGCTATCTCTCTGCGAACTGAGTCGAAGCAAGAAAGAATAATTGCCTCTGGGGTATCGTCTACGATGATTTCTACGCCTGTAGCAGCTTCTAATGCGCGGATGTTGCGCCCTTCACGGCCTATGATGCGTCCTTTTACCTCGTCAGACTCTAAGTTGAATACTGATACGCAGTTGTCTACAGCTTCTTCTGTACCTATGCGTTGAATAGTGTTAATGATGATTTTGCGAGCCTCTTGGTGGGCTGTCAGTTTAGCCTCCTCTATGGTATTTTGTATGTAGGCCATTGCATCGGCTTGTGCTTCGCTGCGCAAGGAGTCGGTAAGTTGTTTTTTAGCTTCTTCGGCTGACATACCAGAGATAACTTCCAACTGTAGCACTTGACTTTTATGTAGTCGGTCTATTTCCTCCTGCTTTTTTTCGAGAGTTTGCAGGCGGTGTTCTGTTTCTTCTTTTTTAGTTTCCAACTCCTCTTTGAGGCGTTTGTTTTGTGCAAGCTCGTTGCTTACTTGCGATTCTTTGTCGCGAATGCGCTTTTCTGCCTCGGCCATTTTCTTGTCCTTGGCATTGATTGTTTTTTCGTGTTCGGCTTTTAGTTCAAGGAATTTTTCTTTAGCTTGGTAGATTTTCTCTTTCTTAATGTTTTCGGCTTCGGTCATAGCATTTTTAAGAAGGGTGTCTGCCGAGTTTTGAGCATTCAGAATGATTTTAGAAGCATTCTTCTTCTCTAATGCTTTGGCAATGGCAAAACCTATGACTAAGGCGATGATAAAAACTGCAATACTTATAATAACTGTACTATCCATCTGTGGTTTAAAAAATAATATATTGATACAAAAAAGCCTATATTGATTAGGTTGTTTCACGTAAAACTCTGAGAAACAGGTTTAGGGATACCCAGTGGGGCAAGTATCCGCCAATAGTAGCGGCACGCTTTAACCACTTGAACTCACCCTTTTTTTTAATGTTAATGTTGAGTTTACCGAAAGGTCAATCAATATAGGCAGTAAGTTTTTCTATGTAAAAGAACGGGATTTAAACAATACTATCCAACAGATGGTATAGATTTTCTAAGCGCTGTTGTAGCTCGGTATCCTGTTGCTGTCCTTCCAGCAGAGGCTGTTCTATTTGCTGAGCTAAAATAATAGCGCACATAGCTAATCCATCTTGCTTGTCTCTCAGTTCATAAGTTAACTGAAAATCAATGATCATATCGTTTATTTTTTTGGCAGCTCGCCTAAAGGATTCCTCTTGTTCTGGATCAATGATAAGAGGGTAGAACCTATCGGCTATAGCCAATTTTATTTTCTGCATCTTACCCATTGCTATTAAGGCTATCTATTTAGAGAGTTGCACAATACACGCATCAATTTCTTTGATGAGTGCGTTTATTTTCTGTTTAGTTTGTTTGGAATGCTCTTTACTGCCCAAAATTCGGTTCGCTACTCTGAGGGCTTCGTTCTGCGCTTTTAGCGTACTAAAATCATCTTGCAGTGCCTTTTGCTGGCTTTGCAAAGTGCTGATAGATTGCCTCAGTTTGCCATTTTCTTGCTCTAAGCTCTGCAGCTTTTGCTTCAAGGCGATGGCTTTTTCTTCAAGTAATGTGATGAAATCTGTAGTGTTACTCATCGCCGTAACGAACTTTTATTTGGTGCAAAGATACAATATCTTTTTTTAAGAAGCAATTTTTTTGAAAAATAATTTTTAAGTCTATTATTTTCAGAGGGTTGTTGTCTCCTTTTTTTCTCTCCAAGCACGAAATAAGTATACTATTTGAACAACGATGAGAAAACTGTTGGGCAATATTACGGGGATACTCTTAATAAAAGCCCCATAAATTACAAACAGAATACACCCTACAAGGTTTGTCATTCTAATGTAGGTGAGGTTGTTTTTAATCAAAAAGCTTAGCACCACAAAAAACGATGCTGCATATCCTATAAAATCAGTCATTTTCGGTTGTTTTTAAGTCTTGTTTGTCGTCTGAACCAAAACATAGCTAGCGAAGCCAAGGCAAAGGCTATGTACATATACCATTGGGTATGGTGTGGAGTACTCCAATTGGCATACACTTGGTAGGCACAATAGAGTGCAATGGCCAAATAGGCGTATTCAAAAAAGATGCGTCCGTTCATTCTTATTCGTTGTCTTTGTCGTCAATAGCTAAGATACCTGTGGTTTTGTGTGCTTTTACGGTTGAAAACTGCTTGTTAAAATCCATTCCTATGCCATTGGTTACAGTTCCTTTGGCTTCATCGGTAAAGCTAAAGGCGCGGTCGGTGAAAATCCAGTCTTCTTTCTGATCCCAGAAAAGTTGGTCGGTGCGCAGTTTTTTTCCGTCGTAGGTAGTTAGTAAAACACTGTCTCTGAGCTCTACCATATCAGAATAGGGGTAGATAATACCATAGCGCGCTTCTACGGTATTTTTGTGTCGCGCTTGGTCGTAGAAAGTAACTTTCACCCCTTCGGGAAATTCTGAGTAGGGCATTCGTTGGTTTGAAAAATCTTTATTCAGAGGGCTGGTCAGTACAGCCACCACTCGGGTGGAATCGGTGTATACCAACTTGAAATCATAAGCTTCTCCTTGAGGATATTTTTTTTGGAGGCTCATCTCTTGGAGATTTTTCATATCGTTGTTACACGAAAAAAACGTTGCCATACCTATTAGTACGGCAACATTTTTTACTATTTTATTTCTCGTCAGCATTTTACAAGCGTGGAACGGTGATACTTTGTCCTATCCAGCATTTGAAGCTGATGGTTTTTCCTGCCAATCCTGATTCAAAAACATCTACTTTAGAAGGAGCTAAGGCATCGTAGCGAGCTGCCAAGCTTTCCAAGCCACCTTTGCGTGCCATTTGCGCAGCCAACCAGTATACAGCGCGTTTTTCAAAAGAAGTGCTACCACATTCGTTAGCTGATGCTGCATAGGCGTGTGCCATAATACGGTAAGCATCGGAGTTTGAAGGGTTGTAGGTAAGTGCTTTTTGAGCATAGTTTACAGCTGAAGCCTTGCTGTGTTTAGAAGCGATGCGGATAAGTAGTTTTGACTTTTTGAACGCATCAGTTTCTAGGTTCACTGCTTCGTTGTAGTACTGAATAGCTTTGCTGCTATTGCCATTCTTATCGTTTAGTACGCCCAAGTAGTAGGCAGAGTTAGCTGATGGAGCTACGCTGTGTAGTGAAGTTACTATCTTCACAAATAGTGGGTCTTTAGTACAATCTTTGTCAGACATTTTGCCTGCAGCACGACGCAACCATTCTTCGTTGTTTTTGTTAGCCTCGTAGTTTTTGGTGTACAAAGGGATGAGGTTTTGGCAATCGGCTAATTGTCCTAACTTAGCATCTACACTCTCTGCAATGGTTTCGTAGTTGTCTACGCGTTTTCTACTGTTGTCTAATAGGCGTTTTTCCTTATCGTTAAGGGTTCCAGCTTCTTCTTGAGCCAAATATTGGTTGATAACGTTAGAGAGCTCATTCTTCTCATCTTGTATTTTATCTGACACGTTGTCGTAAGCATCAAATACTTCTTGGAGTTCTTTTTGTCCTTTTTCGTGAAGGGCTACTAATTCAGAGAAGTATAGGTAGAGCGCTTTCTCGTTTTTGAAGTTAGCTTTGTCTTCAGTGAAAGCTTGGTGCAAGAGGTTGTAAATTTCTTGGTCAGAGCCTGCTTTTTCGTCAAACATCAGTAGCGCTTGGCGTATGCGCATCTCAGTTGCATTCAGTTTTTGTGGGAAATTCTTATTGTAGTCTGTATACAGCTGGATGAGGTCTTTAGCAAACTGAGCTTTCTCGGCGCCTGAACTTTTTCTGAGTTTATCTTGTAAGATAAATTCGCCGTATGCAAAAGTAGCGTAGTGCAATGTTGGGCACTGGGTGTAGACTTCTTTCCAAATGGGGTAAGCTTCGTTATAGTTGCGCGCTCTGGCGTACTCGCTGAATATAGAGAGTTTTTGTCTTAACTCTTCATTTTGTTTGCAATCTTGTGCTTTCAGTTGCGGGGCGATGCAAAAAGAGGCAAAGGCCACCGCCAATAAAATTTTTCTTTTCATCTTTCGTTTGTTTTTTTATTGATATTTAGTACGTTGGAACCACTTGTCGTTTAAAGTGAACCCTATCTTAAAGTTAAAATAATTTTCTTTGATTAGGTTTGCCGAAAGGGTACCTCTGCGGCCGTATTCAAACACAGTGGTTAGGTTAGAAAAGCCTTTCACTGGTAAACTAAGTCCAAAAGATGTGCCAAAATCGTTTAGCGTGGTACCATTTAGCACAATCCCTGTGTTTTCGTATCGGAAACCTACGCGGTACGTTACTCTGTTCCAATAGCTTGTGAACGAATTGTACTTTGGTATCCAGAAGCCACCTATCCCTAATTGGTAGCTGTCTTTGTAGTGTACATCGGTAGTGGTTAAAAAGGGATTGGCAAACTTCTCAGTATTGGCATAGGTGTATTCTATCCCAGCAAACCACCGTTGGTGTTCTCCAATTCCTACTCCTGCCTCTATTTGCATAGGGAGTGTTAGGCGTGTAGTTTTTAGACCTCTGGCTGCCAAGTCAATAGCTTGTGTTTCGCGCACAACTAATTGTGTGCCACGCTGGTTTCCTTGTCCTGAAACATAGCCTAAGGTAGATATATTACGTTGATTATCAGAAGTTAGTTTGCTTTGTGGGGTGAATACTAGCGAAGTGTTTAAGCGCAAGCGATGGTGCAAAGTCTGCTGATAGTAAAGCCCTAGGTGAAAGCTGGCTCCTTTCAGTACCGATTTGCTTGTTTCTTGGGTGTACATTTGCACGTTGTTTTCTTGCAAAAGGTCGTTCATATCGATAGCTCCAAAGTGATAGCGAAGAGATGCTCCTATGCTTAACCCTTCGTACAGCTGATAGCCAGTAGAAAGGAAGAACTGGTTTACATTCCCTTTGCCTTCGTATTGGTATCTTTTTTGGTTAGTAGTATGGCTTAGTTTGTAGCCTACGCTGGAGTAGGGCAACAACCCAAAGGCTACCCCCCAGTTGTCTACAATGGGGAACCCTAGACTAAAATAGTCGAAAGCTGATGTGCGAGCGTTCGCTTTTGTTTCATTTGTAACAATGTTTTTGCTTTGCATCGTCATTCCAGCTGAAAAAGCAGTGTATTTTAGCTGCGAAAGGGTAGCTGCATTTTGGATATTCACGCGGGTACTATCGGCATAAACGCCTATCCCGCCCATAGCGCGCTCCTCGGCTATTCCGCCAAAATTGCGCTCGCCTACTCCGTAGAAAGAGTACGGCGATTCGGTCGTCTGTTGCGCCATCACGGCACAAGGGACTGAAAATAAGCTGATAATAATTAATAGGAGTGGTTTATTCATAAGTGTTTAACGTTCGTTCTTTCGCGTGGTGATTGGCTTGTAACTGATATTCGAGCAGGGCATTCAGTCCTTCCAAAAGCACCAACGAGCTTGCAAATATCTGATATTTTATTCTTTCCTGCAAATAAAACTGCTGTCCGCCGGTTAGGACAACTTGCAGTGCGGGGTATTTCTCTAGGTAGGCGGCTATCACACCTTCTATTTCGCACACAGTGTTGTGATAGACTCCTGAAAGCATACAACTTTGGGTGCTATTGCCTATAAACTGCTCTGTGTCAAAATCTTGTTCCTCTATTAAAGGAAGTTGAGAGGTGAAGTGGTGCATTGCTTTTAGGCGCATTGCTATTCCTGGTGCAATAGCCCCCCCCAAGTATTCTGCTTGCCGGTTGATAAAATCAAAAGTGAGGCAGGTTCCAGCATCTATCACTAGGACATCGGTATTTGGGAAATGCTGCTGAGCACCTGCTACTAAGGCTATGCGGTCTACTCCTAATGTGTGTGGAGTGGCGTATAGGTTCTTAAAAGGCAGCAACATTGTGTTGCTTGCTATCAGCACTTCTGGTATTAAGGCTTTGAGGAAATCCCACCGCTGTTCGGCACCTGCTACTACCGAGGCTACTATAGCCCTCTGTACGCCTTTTAGCGATACTTTGGTAGCAAAAATGCTTGTTAGGTCTTCTTTGCTGAAGGTACTGAAAAGAGTACACTTTCCTGCTGCAAAGAGTGCTATTTTCACCGCTGTATTGCCTTCGTCTACTATTAGGTGTGTCATTCAGTTTCGTAAATTAGTTGGTGCACATACTGGGTAGGGGTGATGCCTTCGACATTCTTAAAGGCACGGACAAAGTTTGAATAGTCAGAAAAACCACACTCTTCTGATACTTCTTTCAAGCTTATGTTAGTATCTTTTTGCAGCATTGCCACTGCTTTGCGTATCTTTACCCGTTGCACATAGGCGATGGGGGAGTAGCCTGTTAGGGACATCACTTTGCGGTAGAACTGACGCCTGCTCATACACATCTTTCCTGCAAGAGTATCAAGGTCTATCTCTTGTCCCCTGTCTAACGATAGGTAGATAGTGTCTACAATTTTCAGCAAGAAAAGCTGGTCGGCTTTGCCATTGTTTACGGCTTCTTCTGTGTTATCTTCTTCTTTGTTAGCCGTTTCTGAGGTGCTGATTTCTCCTATAGAATTACTTCCTAAGTCGAGAAGTTGGAATTTTTCGCGCAAGCGGCGGCGTTGTTCTAACAGTTTTTCTACCAGCGTGGTTAGCTCATCGGCATTGAAAGGTTTTGCCAAATAGGCATCGGCTCCTACTTGGTAGCCTTTGAGGCGGTCGGCATCGGTAATTTTAGCTGTAACAACCACTATTGGAATGTGGTTCAGCACTTGGTCGGCACGCACTTGCTTGCAGACTTCCCAACCGTTCATAACAGGCATCATCAGGTCGGTGATGATAAGATCTGGCATTACCTCTTTGGCTTTTTCAATGCCTTCTTTTCCATCTGAAGCGTAAAAAACAGCATAAGTTTCCGTTAGTAGACTGCCTATATAGGCGGCAATGTCGGTATTGTCTTCTACAATGAGGATGCGGCTGCCGTTGTCCTCTTCGTCTATTGGGCTATCTACTAGGGTAGCCGCCTCTTGTGGCAACATAGGGGCGTAGCTGCTGTCTGCTTCGTCTATGGCTTTTATTTGCTTTGAATGATGTATTGGCATAGTGATTACAAAAACCGTGCCTTTACCTTCTTCGCTCTCTACTCGAATGGTGCCTTCTAAGGATTCTACTATCTGTTTTACTAGTGAAAGTCCTATGCCTGAACCTTTATGACAGTTTTCTCCCTCGACTTGGTAGAACAGTTCAAAAAGATGAGGGAGGTGTTCAAGAGCAATGCCTTTGCCTGTATCGGCAATGGTAAGTTGCAATGTTTGTGAGGTACCACTTAAGGATACTGTTATCTTGCCGTATTGAGGTGTGAACTTAAAAGCGTTGGACAGCAAATTGTTCATTATTTTGTTCACGTAGTCTGGCACAAAGTCGGTGTGTAGCGCTTGAGGCGAAGAGAATTGTAGGCTAATCTGTCGTGTTTGGGCAAATGGGCGATAGCTTTCTACAATCATCTCTATATAGGCAGAAAGGTTTCCGTGTCGCCAATCGGGGTCGCCTACACTGGATTTAATTTTTGAAATGTCTAAGAGCTGATTTACAAAGGTGAGTAGGTTTTTTCCTTGCTGATGAATGTTCTGAGCCTTGCTCTGGTGGGTTTTAGGAGCATTGGGGTCGGTAGCGATTTCGTTGCTAAGCCCCAAAATGACAGTTAGAGGTGTGCGGAACTCGTGGGTAATGTTCGTGAAAAAGTTCTCTCGCAGTAGGCTCATTTTTTTTAGCGACTGGTAGGCACGGGAGCGGATGCGTTGGGTGTAGAAAAGCATCAGGGCGAAGGAGCCAACTAGGGCGAATAGGGTAATACCTATCCCTAATGTCAAGTAGCGGCGAGAGCGTTCTTGGCTGAGCGCTTGCTCGCTGCGGGTTACTAATTCTGCTTGCCGGCGGCGTTCGATGTTCAAGCTGATGTTTTGGATGCGGTTGGTTTTCTCGGCTCCTGCTACACTATCTTTCAGAGCGGTAGCTTCTAAGTGGTGTGTAAGAGCTTGCTGGTAGGCCCCTTGCTTGTAGTAAATGAGGTAGTAGAGGTTGTAGATTTCGGCAAGGTGTTCTTTGCTTTTGATGCGGCGTGCGGTGGCTTCGGCTTTTTGTAGAGTAGCCAAAGCATTGTCTATTTTGCCAGTTACGTAGTCTATATGGGCTAAGGCGATTAGGGTAGGCATAGCGTGCCAATCGTCCTTTGACGCTTTCATTATGGTGAGGGCTGCTTCGTACTCGCGGTAGGCTGAAACATAGTCTTTTTCGGCTTCGTAGAGCTCTCCGAAGTAGTTATGGCACAAGGATATTCCTATTTTATTATGCTCTCTTTCATTGAGCTGCATTGATTTTCGGAAATAAACCCAAGCAGAATCCAACTGGTGGCGTTGGCGGAAGATGGCTCCCAAATTGGCGTAGTTGATGGCTTGCCCTGTGCCACTTTTTAGTTTCTTTTCGCCCGCTAAAGCCAATCTGAAAGTGCTATCGGCGCGCTGTAGGTTGCCTAAGGTCATATAGATATTGCCCAGCCCGTTGAGGGAAATCACACGGTTTTTCTGAGCACTGAAGCTGGTATCGGCGCTTACCTCGCTCATTTTCCAAGCGGTGTAGTGGTACTCTTGTGCGGCATCTAAGATTCCTAAACGGCGGTAGTTGGTACCTATGTTGTTCAAGGCTTGTATCCACTCCAAGGTGTCGTTGAGAGTTTCGGCTAAGTGCAGCCCCTCGCTGTGCACTTGTAGGGCTTCGTCGAACCTGCTTTCGTTGCGCAGCAATTTTCCCCATTCGCGGAAGGCTATCATTCTGCCGATAGCATTGCCCTCTTGGTTGAATGTTTTTTCTAAAGCGGCGAGTGAATCGGGGACTGCGGCGGTGTGTTTGACTCTTTTAGCCGCTTCTTTTCGTTCTTTCTCGGATATTTTTGTAGGCGTAGAGGTACAGGCTACCAAACACATAAGAAGTATTGTGGCAGCCACTGCGCAACGCCTTAACGCAGGGTAGTAATTAGAAAATTTTGGCATACGTCTATTCCCATCGCATATTATTCAAGGCAAAGGTACATAAAATTTGTTAATTAGCAAATTTATGACAAATTCTGCCATGGGCTTGCTTTTATGCAGGTATTTCTCTCATTCTCTGTTGCAAGTATTCAGGAAGCGCTTGGAAAGAAGGGGACAAACTGGAAAAGTAGTTTTTTGTAGTACAAACATCTTTAAAATCTGAAAGGTTGTAGAAACTTGGCGATGAGAGGAAGTATGTTTCTTCTTCGCTTCGTCTTCACTATGTCTCCACAGTAGCTCCAAGATGCCTCTTACAGGAAATTTTTCTTTTGCTCAATACAATGTGAATTTCTTGTTTGTGAACCTTTATTTTTAGTTTTTTGACGTTATATATTTTGCTTTTGTAGGGGGCAGAAGCGCTACTTAAAAAAGCATTGTTTTTTTAGGAGCTTTTTTTCAAAAGCTGTTTGGGTCTGTAGTGTCTCTATAGGGTGTTTTAGGGGGTACCTGTCAGTGCTCATCCCTTTGTACATAAGGGTTTGAGAGGGGTCGATGGCCAAAAATGCAAGAATCTGTAAAGATGCTTTTGGGGTAAAAATGGCCAATTTTGACAGGTTTTTGGCCAATTTTGCAAGGCCTCTTTAAGAAATGCGCCGTATCTTTGCAGCAGAAAAAAGGAACTGACTGTAGCTCTATGCTCAGTTTTTTTTAACAACAAAAACAGAGGCCGCTTTGCGGTAAAAACTCAATCACTAATTTCATTTATTTGTTGGAAAGAAGGAGATGAATAATCCTTGAGAGAGCTTGAGTACTTGCCCCCAACATATTTTTAGGGAGAATAGAATTACTATATAGGTAGTAGTATTTGTTGGGGGACTCAGCTTTCCAAAAAAAGCATTCAGCTCTTTCGCTTTATATATTTTTAGAACACTATGGAACCCCATAACAAAATAACATCTTTTACACAGCAAGACAACTTGCTTTTATGCGACGAACGTATTGAGCTACTCAATACGATCAAAGAATTGGTAAAAAGGGAAGTGAAAAAACGGATTGAAGAACTGAACGCTCAACCACATCATTCCAAAACACCTCCCAGCACTTTCATTAAAACAGATTAGAAACATCGCTGCACCGGCTTATTTTATCTATGAAAGAAATAATAATAATTAGTTTGAGGTGAAAGAGGAGTCGGTGCACGTTGTTCTAATGCTTTCTTGTTTTTCTGTTTGAGAGCGAAACGATGCTGAGAGGATTCAAGAAACAAACAACGAACAACAGAATATTAATATTAAAAAACGCTCCTGCAAGTAACTCTTTATTCCCAAAGAAGGAGGAACGGAGGAGGAAATAATTTTAAGCTATGAAACCACTAAAACACATCGGGCGAGAGTTTCTTATTGCTCTCTCAAGCATTACAGCTTTGGTGTCTGTCAGTGCTTGCCACAACAACTCTCAAGAAGCACAAGAGAGTATTCCACCTATTTTGTACGAGATGCAACCTCCGTACACTTGGCAATTAAGCAATCTCAAAGGGAAAGTGAAGAAAATGACTACGTACCACTACTACCTGATAGAAGAGAACGGGCAGTACACTCAAGGAGATTTGGTAGATACGTACTTTCCTATTACGGTAACTGAGTTTAACCCTCAAGGGTATGTAACGCGCTATACTTCTTACGAAACTAAGGGAGGAGAACCTATGTCGCATCAAGTCTATCATTATGACGACAAGAACCGTTTGGAAAGTGTCTATTATATCAATGAGACTCCTGAGGGGACTATAAATGCACGCGATGTGTATGTTTACGACGCAGAAGGCAATCTAGAAAGCTATACTTCTTACTACGGGGAGAACAAGCCTGCTCCTTTGCGCTTTACTACTATTGCAACTCCTAAGGGGAAACGCCTGATTCAGGTACCTAACGAACGGGTTTTTGGGAAGAATATTAAGTACTACAACAACCAAAATCTGCTCGAGAAAGAGCAGTATTTTGAAGGCGACACGCTTTATTCGGAATCTCTTTACACCTATGATGGGAAACGCCATCTTATCAAGACAGTTTTTGAGTCTAAAGTTTCTGACACTATAAAGGTTATCACGAAAAGCACCTATGATGCGCAGGGCAACAGAATTAGCCTTACCCAAGAAGGAGGAGGCCCTACAGGCTACCGAGGGGAAGATTTTGATGGCTACCAAGAGGTGCATATGCAGTACACCTATGACTCTAAGGGTAATATACTTCGCGCTATACTTCCTTACCCTGAAAATCCTATCATAGAAGTTAATGAAATAGAATACTATGAGTAGGGAGGATTTTCCTTTCAAGCTTTCATTGATGTTATTGAAGCCTCTGTCTTAAAGGCTGTCTCAATTTAGAAAAGACCCCAACGCAACAGTGCGACGCTAACGGAGCACCATTCACAACATATTAGAACAAACAATAAACACTTTAAAAACCGCTCTGTTTCCTATTCGTCTCTTTAATAAGTAGCGTTTTTGCATACTTAGAAAAGGAATAGGAGATGAATGGGGAGGGAGCCTAAACCATTTTACCATTATGAAAAATTTAATTAAACTTGCCCCATTAGGGCTTTTGGCAGTACTTCTGAGCCAATGTACTGCCGAAGACACCCAAAATCTTTTGAATAGTGCTATTGAGCCTAAAGTTATCATTACTACAAGTAAAGGTGCTAAGGTAACAATTGAAGCACTTGATTTCGAGAAAGACAAAAAGGTCTACATCGATGTGAACAACAACTTTAAGAGAGACGAAGGCGAAGACCTTGTCAGTGGTCGCGCTTACTATATGGAAGGGGAACAAACCTTTATATATGGTGAGGTGAAAGCCTTGACACTGACCTCTGCTCATCTTAAAAAGGTAGTGGTCTCTAACCGCCACGTTCAGAGTTTGCGATTCCCAAAGAGTGCAGAGCTTACCAGTGTAGGCATCCTCAATGCGCAAGCTTTGGAAGAACTTTACGTGCCTTCTTGTAAAGCACTTAAAGAGGTAGATCTTCCAGAAGAGTCTAAGAAGCTTCCTGCATTGAAAAGACTCCATATAGGGGGAGCTACTCTGCTTGAAAAGGTAGATGAGTATGTTATAAATAGGCTTCCTGACCGCGTTAAAGAAAAAGAAAAAGGACAGTTGCGCGTGGGTATTATGCTCACTGAAGCACAGAAAAAGGCTTTGGCCGACAAAGGATGGGAGGTAAAAACACTTATCACCGAAAATCAAGTAGAAACTGATACGGAAGCGCCAGCTAAGGCAACTTCTTTCGATGACCTCATTCTTTACCATATCAAAGCTGCAGAGACAAAGATGACAGGCGTTGAGATTCCTTTTTTGAAAGATGGTAATAAAATAACAAAAGGTACCGTTATCATCTACAAAACTAACTCAGGACGCTATGGCAAGATGCAGATTCTCGAAGATGTAGTACAACATATGACTGTACTCACAGTAAGTGCAGTTACCTATAACGCCAATGGTACTGTTTACAAACAAAACAGTAACTTTTTAATTAATATTTCTTGGCTTTATGATATGGATGAACTTAAAAAAGGAACTAAAGGTACTAATGGTGTAGACTGGCAATGGGAATCAGAGAGCCCTGCTTACAACCATTTAAGTGCTCAAAATGGAGCTATATTTGCTATTTACAAATTCTAATGCGATGAGATATTTTTTGGTTACTATCTTATTTCTGTGTGCGATTGTTGCCACAGCTCAAACCAAGCCCTATGAAGGGGCTTGGTTTAGTGTAAAGTACCCTGCCAACTTCAGTGTACAGAACGGGCTTTCTTCAGGTTCAAGTGGTGGAACTAAATTTGACAGTGCAACATTTACTTCGCCTGACAAAACCGTTACTTTCTATCTTTTTTCTCCTTTGTGGCCATATGAGCCTACCGATATTGAGCTAAAAGGAGGCGAAGAGCGTCTGGCTCCTGATGCGATAGGGAATACGGTTACTTTCTATTCCTATTATTCTGCTAAGGATAAGTGCACGCATAGCTATCAAGTAACGAGAAATGTAGAAGGCAATATCTCCTTAGTAATAGGAATTCGATACCCTTCAATGAAAGTTTATGAAAAGTACCGCCAACAGTACCTTGCTTTCAAAAAATCGGTAACTCAATACGCCGACTAATAAAGCCTATTAGCAATTAGCCAATGAATGTACATTGGCTAATTGCTAGTATGCTGACTTTACTAATGTACTATTTTATGAAACACTTTTTACTACTCACCCTTCTACTTTTAACAGCCTGTTGGAAAACACCCCAAAACTCTGAATTTTCCTCTTATACAAATAATCTCTACCAAGAATTTCTTCCCAAAAGCTCTTGGGCTGATTTACGCCTGCACGGGAAGGTCAAGAAACTCACAGAATACTCCTATTATTTAGAATATGCTGACAACGGACAAATACAGCAAGGTGCACTAAGCACTATTGTCCCTGCGAAAGTAGAAACTTTCTTCACCTCTCAAGGACGTATCAGCACTCAACTATTTTATTCGGCAGATAATATTGCCTATCCTGAGGCTACTTCCTACTACCATTATTTCAATGGGAAGATTGATAGCATCTTCACCATTAATATGGGGGAGGTGCCTAATACTTCTGCCCAAGCCTTTAAGTATGACCTTCAGGGGAACCTTATCCAGCATAGAAATTATGTGAATGGACGAAAGATACTTACTACTTACTATCAAGCGGAACTTACTCCTCAAGGTACTCTCCTTACCGAAAGAGAAAGCGAAGGCGAAGAGCTCAGCACTTCTAAAACCTTACACTACTATGATGCTAGAGGTCTCAAGTATCGCGAAGCTTTGTACGAAGGCAATAAACTTCTCTCTCAACTCACTTTTGAAAGCGATTTGCAAGGGAGAAGGGTAAAATGTCGCTTTGAAGGGATGGTGGGCGACCGGCTAAAAAGCACTACGACCTTTACCTATGACCTACAAGGGAACCTGACCAGTACTATCGACGAGTGCAAGCATACCGATGAGCAAATGCTCCTCCCTACTAAAACCTCCTATCAGTACGACCCTCACGGCAACATTCTCAGGGCTTACCATATCAGCGATGCTTATTCGGAGATTCGCACTTATGAGATAGGGTATTTCTGAAAAGCTGCGTTAGGGGCTGCTTATACCTTAATTGGTAGCAATTAAAATGTCTTATTTGATTTTTGGTGCGAAGTAGGCTGTGCTTTGAGTGTCTTGTTTAGGGGAATGAGGTATATATTGGCCTCCTATAAGCCTTTTTTCTTTCCTTTGTAATGCCCTTTTGGACTGTTTGAGCAGACAAACACAGGTTTTCTAAGAGTAAAAGCACAGAAGAGGTTGAAAAAACTTTAAAGTAATAGATGTTCATTTTCAGTGGTTTATAAGGTTTGATGAAAAAAAGTTCAAAAAAAGTATTTAAAAAATTTGCAGGATTTAAAAAACGCCGTACCTTTGCACCCG
>CAUQNY010000018.1:0-31996 GCA_963519425.1 uncultured Capnocytophaga sp. | reverse complement strand
TGGTTTTTTACAATTACCCCAAAAGGGTTTTGCAAGCCCGTTACGAATGATATCATAAAAAATAGGGCAAACATCATTGCAATAGGCAATACGTAACTTTTGTTTTGTTGATTTTGGTGTTCCATTATTTCTAATTATTAATTTAATTCACTGCTTTGTTTAACGATTTAAATTAAACGGCTGCAAAAGTAAGTAAACTGTCTTTAAAACGCAACTAAAACGAAAACTTTTTTAAGGATTGTTTTTAAGCACTTCAGGTTTGCCTTTGATTTTCACAGAAGTTCGCTTAGGGTCAATTTCATAACCTGCTACTCTTGAGCTGCGTACGAATACTTGTTTGCCCTCAATGCGCGCCTCTATTTTGGCCGAAGGCCTACGGTGGCGGAAGAGAAGATAAGGGTACCCTGCATTGTATTTTCCTTTCAGTGTCAAGGTTTTCCCTTCGCGCACTACCTCTAGGCTAAGGCTGTCGCCTGCTCGTTTTTTCGAGCTGTATTCCATCATTGCAAAAGCATTGTTCACGCTGTCGCGCTCTAGGGTAATCAGCAGGTCGCCTTCTTTTACGCCTATGCGCTTGGCTGTGGCAGTGTCGCTTTTGAATCTTACTACCTCAATACCTTTGTCAGTAAAACGAATGTTTTTAAGCCCTAAGTCAGCTTTGTTGTTCCATATTTTTATGTTCTTGGCAGGTAAGTGCCACGCCGCACGTGGCGAAAGAGTGTCTACTCCAGCTATCTTTAGCCAAGCTATTTGCTGTGGCTTTTTCGACGAAGTTTCCCAAACTATCTGGCTCAGTGCCTGCTTGCTCTTTTCCCGAACAAACTGCCGTAGCACTCCTTCCTCCTGTGGCAGATAGCTCATAAAATGATTCCCTTCAGGAGTCCTAAAAGTAACGTTATTGTTCACTTCTTTAAGCAAATCCACCGAGGGTTTTATCTGCTCAAGGGGGTACAGCATATCGGCAGTAGTGTTGATGATCAGAAAAGGCTTTTGGTTTGTGTTGCCCACAAAAAGCTCTTCTTCGCCCAGCATACTAGCCACCTTCATACTGCCATTCAGCACGATGAAGCCTGCAAAAGGGTCAGGTTGGGTCATCGATAAGTAGTAAACCCCAGAACCTCCATCAGAGAAGCCCGAGAGGAAAACTTTTTGAGTATCTATCTTGAACTCCTTTTTTACAGCGGATATTTCGTCCATTACCATTTGGGTGCCTACAGAGTCAAACCACGTAGCGCCTTTCTGTCCAAAAGGGAAAAGCACATAGCACCCTTCTTGGTCAGCTATAGATAGCAAAGGCGACTTCTGGGCGTATTTTTCTGGAGCAGGATTGAGCTGATTCCCAACAGCACCGTGCAGAAAAACTAATAGCGGACGCGGCTTCTTGCTCACCTCCTTAGGAGTATATACTACAAATGGCCGCTCTTTGCCATCAGCACAAACCTGCTGAAATGTTTTAAAGCTACCTGTTTGAGCTTGCAGACCTGTGCAAACCCACAAAAATATAAGCAATCGGTACATAATAAAGCGTATTTAATTTCTAAAAATATATCTTTCCGTTATATCAATCCTTTTTCTAGCAAACTTGTGTATTCGTGTTCACCCACAATCACGTGGTCTAAGAGCTGAATGTCTAATGTTTTGCCAGCGGTTTTAATCTGTTGGGTAATCTCAACATCTTCCTTGCTAGGGGTAGTGATTCCTGTAGGGTGATTGTGCACTGGCAGAATACAAGTCGCCCCTTGCTCTAAGGCTATTCTGAAAAGCAAGCGCATATCCACTGTTGTGTGCGTAATACCCCCTGCCGAAATACGAGCTTTGTGCACCACTCGGTGTGCATTGTTTAGGTAGAGTACCCAAAACTCCTCGTGTGGTAAATCGCCTATAAGAGGTTGCATCAAACTGAAAACATTACTTGCACTGTCTATTTTAGGAAGAGGCTCAGGTGTTTCAGCAGCACGTCTTCTGCCTATTTCAGTGGCAGCCAAGATACTGATAGCTTTTGCCTCCCCTATGCCCTTAAAGCTCATCAGTTGTTGCAGGGTCTGTTTCCCCAAGGCAGTCAAACTGTGGTTTACCGAGGCCAATAACCGCTGACTCAGCGCTACAGCACTCTCGTTGGCCGACCCTGAGCCTATTAAGATGGCCAACAGCTCTGCATCGGTCAGTGCCCCTTTGCCTTGAGCTATCATCTTCTCTCTTGGTCTGTCGCTATCTGCCCAATCTTTGATGTTCATACTCGCTTTGTCTTTTACCGGTTGCCTATCTTGTTGGCTAACCAACTTACATAGAATAGCTGAAAGCTGTGATACAGCATAATGGGCAATAAGAACATCACCTTGTTTTCGTCAGCAATGCCCAATACCATCATAAAAAGACTCCCGTGTACCAGCGATTTCTTCGAGCCGCAGAAAGTTGCCGTGATAGTGTCCTCTTTGCTGAATTGCAGGCGGTGCGATGCCCATTGTAGCGCACGATACACTATAGAGAACAACCCTACTACAGCCCCTGCAATAATCACAAAACTAATCGGCGGAACGCTGCTAAATACATTGTTTACAAAAGCTGTCGAAAAACTTTCGTATACAATCAGCAAGATGATAAGCCGGTCAAACTTCCCTATCAGTTTTCCATACCGCTCCACAAACTTCTTGCAGAGCGGATTCAGTGCCAATCCCAAAACAATAGGCAGTAGTACTTTTAGCAACAGTTGTTGAATGATAGCCCCTTGGTCTACTGCCCCGCCGCCACTGCTTTCCATAAAAGGATGCATCAGCATAGGAGTCGCAAAGATGCCTATTAATCCTGAAACCGAAGCGTTGAAAATAGCCGAAGGTACATTCCCTTTCGCGATAGACACCATCACCACCGATGAAGACACCGTAGAGGGCAAGCTTACCAAAAAGTAAATAGACAGCCATAGCACATAGTACGAAGTCCCTTCAGCAACAAGGTAGAAAGGCATCACCAAGAGCGGGAAGAGCACAAAGGTAGTTGCCTGAACCAGCAAGTGGAGCTTCCAGTTCCTAATGTCGTTCAGCACTTCACGCAAGTTCAGTTTAAGCCCGTACAGCAGGAAGATAACCACGATGCCCCAGTCTATGAAAGAACCAAGGTTAAAAAAAGAGTTATAGCTTTCCCGATAGGGCAATAGTCGTCCCAATAGCACCATCGCTATCAGAAGCCATAGAAAAGTGTTTTTGCCAAAAAGTTTATTCATCGTCTTTCAGTTTTCAAGGCAAAGGCACAAATGCTTGCTTACAAGTCTTGAATAGAGCATCGAAAAATGGGTAATATGTAATCCTGCCGAAGTCCAATTTCCTGCCATTTGCACAGAGTCTTTTTCCAGCCGACAAAAGTACGAAAAATAGTGTTTTGTTGAAGAAAAATCCAAAGAAAAAACAGAGGGTAGAAGATGCAAAGATTCGTGTTGAAGGAAATGAATAATGATTGAACCCTCTGTTGTTCTTTGGAACGTCCCATTCTCTTGATTGGAGAATAGATGAAAGAGTAGAGAATGGGCGGTATAAAAAAAGCAAATATTCTCGCGTTCTTTTTCAGGGCGCAAAGATAGGCATTTTACCCCCCCATTATGTTAAAAATGTGTTAAATTTTTAGTTAAAATAGTTAAAGTGTCCTTAACTTTCGAGCTTTGTGTAAGTTATGTTTACACTTATCGCACAAAAAAGGCCGCTCTCGTACGCAGAACGGCCTTTCTGCCCCTTGCGGGGGCAGACTTTCTCTCTTCATCATTTCCTTCAACATTCGTCTTTACCGAACTTAATCATCAGATAAGTAAGTCTTCAAATTATAAAAACAGCAAATCGCCTCATCGCCAAATTGACATAAAGAGCACAAAGGTAGCTGCCTGAACCAGCAAGATAACCACGATGCCCTAGTCTATAAAAGAGCCAAGGTTAAAAAAAGAGTTATAGCTTTCCCGATAGAGGGCAATAGTCGTCCCAATAGCACTATCGCTATCAGAAGCCATAGGAAAGTGTTTTTGCCAAAAAGTTTATTCATCGTCTTTCAGTTTTCAAGGCAAAGGCACGAACGCTTGCTTACAAGTCTGAATAGAGCATCAAAAAATGGGTAATATGTAACCCTGCCGAAGTCCAATTTCGTGCCATTTGCACAGAGTCTTTTTCCAGCTGACGAAAGTACGAAAAATAGTGTTTTGTTGAAGAAAGAAAAATCCAAAGAAAAAACAGAGGGTAGAAGATGCAGAGATTCGTGTTGAAGGAAATGAATAATGATTGAACCCTCTGTCGTCCCTTGGAACGTCCCATTCTCTTGATTGGAGAATAGATGAAAGAGTAGAGAATGCGGACGGTATAAAAAAAGCAAATATTCTCGCATTCTTTTTCAGGGCGCAAAGATAGGTATTTTACCCCCCCCATTGTGTTAAAAATGTGTTAAATTTTTAGTTAAAATAGTTAAAGTGTTCTTAACTTGCAAGCTTTGTGTGAGTTATGTTTACACTTATCGCACAAAAAAGGCCGCTCTCGTACGCAGAACGGCCTTTCTGCCCCTTGCGGGGGCAGACTTTCTCTCTTCATCATTTCCTTCAACATTCGTCTTTACCGAACTTAATCATCAGATAAGTAAGTCTTCAAATTATAAAAATAGCAAATCAGCAAATCGCCTCATCGCCAAATTGACATATCGTCATAACATATTTTTAGGGTCTAAAATATCATCTAATTCAGCTTTAGAAAGCAGTTGGTGTTCCAACACTAGATTGTATACCGATTTTCCAGTCTCCAATGCCTCTTTAGCTATTTTAGTGCTGTTCTTGTAGCCTATGTAAGGGTTGAGAGCCGTTACAATGCCTATGCTGTGTTTCACCATTTCCAAGCACACTTCTCGGTTAGCAGTGATGCCTTCTACACACTTGCTGCGCAAAGTGTCCAAAGCATTTTCCAACAAACTGACGCTCTCAAAAATAGCTTGGCATAACACAGGTTCCATTACGTTCAGTTCTAACTGTCCTGCTTCAGCAGCAAAGCTAACAGTAAGGTCGTTCCCAATCACTTTGAAGCATACTTGGTTTACAACTTCAGGAATCACAGGGTTCACCTTACCAGGCATAATAGACGACCCAGGTTGCATCGCAGGAAGGTTTATTTCGTGTAAGCCAGCGCGAGGCCCAGAGGCCAATAGGCGCAAGTCGTTGCACACTTTAGAGAGCTCTACTGCAAATCGTTTTAAGGCAGACGAGTAGCTCACATAAGCACCCGTGTTAGGAGTCGCCGCAATCAAGTTTTTAGAGCTTACGAATGCTTCACCAGTTAGGGCAGCCATCTTTTCAGCACACAATTTCGCATACCCCTCAGGAGCGTTTAGCCCAGTGCCGATAGCCGTTCCTCCCATATTGATTTCCAAAAGCAACTTAGCATTGTTATCCAAGCGTGTAATATTGTCCTCAAGAGTTGCTGCAAAAGCTTCAAACTCTTGCCCAAGGGTCATTGGTACAGCATCTTGTAGCTGGGTGCGTCCCATTTTGATAACATCGGCAAACTCTTTTCCTTTTTGTCTAAAAGCAGCTACCACCTCTTGAAGCTTTTTCACAAGCTTTTGGTTCATACGGTAGGTTGCCAGCTTAATAGTAGTAGGGTAAGCGTCATTGGTAGACTGAGAGCAGTTGATGTGGTCATTAGGCCAGCAGTGTTGGTAGTCCCCTTTTTCGTAACCCATAATTTCAAGAGCGCGGTTCGCAATCACCTCATTGGCATTCATATTCACCGAGGTGCCTGCTCCTCCTTGAAACATATCCACAGGAAACTGTTCGTTCCATTTCCCGTCTATTACCTCTTGGCAAGCTTGGCTTATAGGAGCCAAAAGCGAGTCAGGAAGCAAACCCAACGCGTGGTTCGTTTGGGCAGCAGCCAGTTTTACATAGCCAATCGCTTTTACGAACTCAGGAAAGTGGTACATCTTGTAATTTGAAATATGGAAATTGTCAATAGCCCGTTGGGTTTGTACCCCGTAATAAGCCTCATTAGGCACTTGTAGTTCACCTATAAGGTCAGATTCCGTTCTAAATTTTGTCATAATTATGAATGTTTTAATTTCTATTATCCTATTTTTTAGCCCTCACAATTTTTCTTATGAAGACATTTACTTTAAAATTTTCGGTAAAGGTACGAAAGTTTTTTGAATAAAAAAAATAAAACAAGAAAAAAAAAGAAGCGACCTGCACTTTTCAGCAGGCCGCTTCTA
Organism: uncultured Capnocytophaga sp.; assembly: GCA_963519425.1. GTDB lineage: Bacteria > Bacteroidota > Bacteroidia > Flavobacteriales > Flavobacteriaceae > Capnocytophaga. The sequence goes on along the minus strand of CAUQNY010000018.1, from coordinate 25,777 downwards.
CAATAATATAAAATATGTATTATGAAAATAATATTTTAAAGAAAAATATTCAGACTAATCAGCTAAAATAATAGCCTTATTATCTTTAAATTCTAAGGTACCCCCTTTGATGGGCTGCGTGTGCGTTTTCTTGTCAGCCGTTACCCATACTACCTCCCCAGCATTGAGGATTGAGATGATAGGAGCGTGGTTTTCCAATAGTTGGAAAGTTCCCTTAGCCCCAGGTACTGTAAGGGCTGTCGCTTCGCCTTTAAAAAGCAAAGCCTCTGGAGAAACAATTTCTACAATCATAATCTTAATCCACTAATTAGCTCGCTTCCGAAAGCATTTTTTCACCAGCCTCTATCACCTCCTCTATAGTGCCTTTCAAGTTGAAAGCAGCCTCAGGAAGGTGGTCTAATTCGCCGTCCAAAATCATATTAAAGCCTTTGATAGTGTCTTTAATATCTACGTAAGCCCCTGGAAGTCCCGTGAACTGTTCTGCCACGTGGAAAGGTTGAGATAAGAAACGCTGTACGCGGCGTGCACGTGCTACCGCTATTTTGTCAGCTTCCGAAAGCTCTTCCATACCCAAGATAGCAATAATATCTTGCAGCTGTTTGTAGTGTTGCAACAGCTCTTTCACCCGTTGTGCACACTCGTAGTGCTCTTTGCCCAAAATCTCAGGGGTAAGAATGCGCGAAGTAGAGTCCAAGGGGTCTACTGCAGGGTAAATACCCAACTCAGCAATTTTACGCGACAATACCGTAGTAGCATCAAGGTGGGCAAAAGTAGTAGCAGGGGCAGGGTCAGTAAGGTCATCGGCAGGTACATACACCGCTTGTACAGAGGTGATAGAACCCGTTTTAGTAGAGGTGATGCGCTCTTGCATCGCTCCCATCTCAGTAGCTAGTGTAGGTTGGTAACCCACTGCCGAAGGCATACGTCCCAATAGCGCTGATACTTCCGAGCCCGCTTGAGTAAAACGGAAAATATTGTCTACGAAGAAAAGTACGTCTTTCCCTTGTCCGTCTCCTGCGCCATCGCGGAAGTACTCCGCAATAGTAAGTCCAGAGAGCGCCACTCGAGCACGTGCTCCGGGGGGTTCGTTCATCTGGCCGAAAACAAACGTAGCTTTAGACTCTTTCAGAGCCTCTTTGTCTACCTTGCTCAAGTCCCAACCGCCTTTTTCCATTGATTCCATAAAGGCATCGCCGTATTTAATAATGCCCGATTCAAGCATTTCGCGCAGTAGGTCGTTCCCCTCGCGGGTGCGTTCTCCTACCCCCGCAAATACCGACAAACCACCGTGCCCTTTGGCAATGTTGTTAATCAACTCTTGTATAAGCACCGTTTTGCCTACTCCAGCACCTCCAAACAAACCAATTTTACCCCCTTTGGCGTAAGGTTCTATCAGGTCAATTACTTTAATACCTGTGAAGAGTACCTCTGTAGTCGTAGATAGGTCTTCAAATTTAGGAGCTTCGCGGTGGATAGGCAAACCGTCGTTGCCCTCCTTAGGCAGGTTCCCAAGACCATCTACACCATCGCCAATTACGTTGAACAGGCGGCCGTAAATATCATGGCCTACAGGCATTTTTATAGGGCTACCAGTTGCGATAACCTCAGTGTCGCGGCTAAGCCCCTCCGTCGAATCCATAGAGATAGCGCGCACCACGTCCTCGCCTATATGCGATTGGACTTCCAAAATGAGTTTAGAGCCGTCAGGCCTTGCAATTTCAAGAGAATCATAGATGCGTGGAAGCTCCTTGTCCGAAGCAAACACTACGTCTACCACAGGGCCAATTACTTGGGCTACTTTACCTTTCTGAGACATATTTTTAGTTTTTAGTCGTTAGATTTAGTCATTAGTCTTAAACACAGTCCGAAAAAACTTACAACTGCCAAAACAGCAGCCCTACAAAAGTCCTCAGACAACCCTACAGGGCTGGCGACTAATTACTTTTTCCGGCAAATGTAGGGACTTTTTTTTTAAGAGAAAAATAAAAGAGAGTTTTATTTTTGTTTTTCCTTATTCAATGCACATATATCGCTGAAAATCAAATAACAATCACCATTCTGTCTTCCAAACTAAAATTTCGTACACTTCCTAAAAATTTCTGTTCTTCACCTCTTAAACCCAATTTATAAACACTTTGCCCACATAGCAGCCCAATAACCCTAAAAGGCCACCTCCCATCTTCACTTCACCAAACTATCTCCACCCCTTGCCGAAGAAAAAAATTCTGTTAGAACCATCTCGAAGACATAGCGAAGACATAGTGAACACATAGCGAAGAAAACCTACATTTGCAGCCTACACCCTCCTTTCTGCAAAACGACCCAAAAGTAGAAAAACAAACCATCACTTTGGAAATAACTTACATTAAAACTAAATTTGTCCGCAGTCTAATGGCTATGCTCACGCCTGCCCCAACAGTTTTCAAGAAGTAATTTTTCAGCCATCCCTCTGCAAGACTTCACCTCTTCAAGCCATATTGATTGGTAGCAAACCATTGAAGAAATTGATAAGCAAATATCACCTTTCAGAAGATGAAATTGCTTTTATTGAACGAATGATAAAGCCAGTTGTTTAAAAACTAAAAATAATATAGAGAGGAAAGCCGTTCGCTATTTTGCTAATTCATTATTTATTGTTATTTTTGTGCCTAAATATCAGTATCTAACAATCTTATGAAAAACATTCTCAATATCACCGACTACAAAGATTGGCTACAAAACCTAAAAGGGAAAATACAACAGAGCCAAATAAAAGCTGCTATTCAAGTAAATAGTGAGCTATTACGCCTTTATTGGCAAATAGGAAAAGATATTACCGAAAAACAAACGCAAGCTAAATGGGGAGATAGTTTCTTGCAAACTCTTAGTGCTGATTTATGTAAAGAATTTCCTACAATGAAAGGTTTTTCATACAGAAACTTAAAATCAATACGGCAATGGTATTTGTTTTATAATCAGTTAGATATAATTGGGAAACAAGTTGTTTCCCAATTAGAAGTTTCTTTATTCAGCATTCCTTGGGGGCATCATATAATGATTATGCAACGTTGTAAGAATACTCAGGAAGCTCTTTTCTATGTACATAAAACGATAGAAAATCATTGGAGTCGTTCAGTATTAGAGCATCAAATAGCACTAAACTTATATGTTCGGCAAGGTAAAGCAATTACAAACTTTCAACATCAATTACCTCCTGCTATGTCTGATTTAGCTCAAGAACTTACAAAAGACCCTTATATTTTTGATTTTCTGTCGATAACAGAAAATTACACCGAGAAAGAGCTCCAACAGTATTTAGAGGATAATATGACAAAATTTCTGTTAGAGTTGGGTAAAGGATTCTGTTTCTATGGAAAACAAGTGCATATAAACGTAGGTGGAGATGATTTTTATATTGATTTGCTTTTCTATAATGCTCATTTACATTGTTATGTAGTCGTAGAACTTAAAACTACAAAATTTAAGCCCGAACATATAGGACAACTGAAATTTTACGTTACAGCAGTGAATAAACAATTATGTACCGAAGGTGATACTCCCACTATTGGGCTGTTAATCTGCAAAGACAAAAATAATGTAATAGCTGAATATACTTTAGAAGATATACACAACCCCATAGGAGTTTCGTCATATAAATTATTTGATGAACTTTCAAAAGATTATCAATCATCTTTACCCAGTATTGAAGAAATTGAAAAACGATTGTTAGATTAGAATAAATAGCGTACAGCTCTATGCTGTACGCTATTTTACTATAGTATTGAAACGACTCGTATCTATTTGCGTAGAACGCCTCCAGAATACAAGCTATTGTAAATCAAGTTATTAATTGCTGATTTGCTCATTTGCTAACTATTTTATACCTTTGCGCCCGAAATAGAACGATAGAATGAGTAAATTATTAGTGGTAGGAAGTGTAGCTTTCGACCAAATAGAAACGCCCTTTAGCAAAAGTGGAAAAATTATGGGAGGGGCTGCCAACTATATATGTCTGGCCGCATCACAGTTTAAAGTGCCTATGGCCGTAGTCTCTATTGTAGGAGACGACTATCCACAGGATTTCTTAAACTACCTTATTGATAAAGGTATAGATACATCTGGAATAGAAGTAGTTAAAGACGGAAAAAGCTTCTTCTGGCAAGGCCGTTATCACAACGATATGAACCTGCGCGATACCCTTAATACAGAGTTAAATGTATTAGGCAATTTCACCCCCATAGTACCGCCTTCATTTTTAAATGCCGAAGTACTGATGCTCGGAAACCTCCACCCTCAAGTACAGTTAGACGTCCTCAATCAGATGACTTGCAGGCCCAAAATGGTCGTGATGGACACTATGAACTATTGGATGACACACACTTGGGATTTGTTGATGAAAGTCATATCACAAGTCGATGTACTTACTATAAACGACAGCGAGGCGCGCGAGCTCACCCGCGAGTTCTCCCTCGTAAAAGCAGCTCAGCACATTATGGAAATGGGCGTTAAATACGTAGTGATTAAAAAAGGAGAACACGGAGCCCTCTTGTTTCACGGCCACAAAGTCTTCTTTGCACCCGCACTTCCTTTAGAAGAAGTTTTTGAACCCACAGGGGCAGGCGATACTTTCGCTGGCGGAATCGTAGGATATTTGGCCCAAACAGAAGATTACTCCTTCGAGAATCTCAAGCGTGCTATTGTACACGGTGCCAATTTGGCCTCCTTTTGCATCGAGCGTTTCGGTACCGAACGCCTCCTTCACCTATCGCACAACGAGGTCATCACCCGCCTATTGCAATTCCGAGACCTAACACAGTTTGATATTCAGCTGGGTAGGTAAAATATAAAGCAAACACACAAAATGATTTACAAACGAAGCAGCGAGCTTTTTGCAGCCGCACAACAGGTACTCCCCGGCGGAGTAAACTCTCCCGTACGCGCCTTCAACGCTGTAGGCGGGCATCCTATTTTCATCAAAGAAGCCAAGGGAGCCTACCTCACCGATGTAGACAATCGCACCTATATAGACTACATAGCCTCTTGGGGGCCTCTCATCTTAGGCCACGCCTATCCACCAGTTATCGATGCCCTCACACAGCGCGCCCAAAAAGGCACTTCATTCGGTATCCCTACCGAGGTAGAAGTACAAATCGCCGAATTGGCCGTTTCAATGGTACCTCATATAGATAAGATTCGATTTGTGAACAGCGGTACCGAGGCTTGTATGAGTGCCATACGCTTAGCGCGTGGCTACACCAGCCGCGAGAAAATTATCAAATTCTCAGGTTGCTATCACGGCCATTCCGATGCCTTCCTTATCGAGGCAGGAAGTGGCGGAGCCACCTTTGGAAGCCCTAACAGCCCTGGGGTTACACAAGGAACCGCTAAAGACACCCTTCTGGCAAACTACAACGATTTGAATTCCGTAAAAGCCCTTTTCGAGGCCAACCCTCAGCAAATCGCTTGTGTCATTATCGAGCCCGTAGCAGGCAATATGGGTTGCGTGCCTCCTGCCGAAGGCTTTTTGGAAGGCTTGAGAAAACTCTGTACCGAGAATGGAGCACTCCTCATTTTTGATGAAGTGATGACAGGCTTCCGCTTGGCCAAAGGCGGAGCTCAAGAAGTCTTTGGTATTGAAGCCGACTTGGTTACCTTTGGGAAAGTCATTGGTGGCGGTCTCCCTGTAGGAGCCTTTGCCGGACGCAAAGAAATAATGAGCTATTTGGCTCCCGAAGGCCCCGTGTATCAGGCAGGAACCCTCAGCGGCAACCCCTTAGCTATGAGCGCAGGTTTGGCAATGCTTACCGCCCTAAACCAGCAACCCGAAGTGTTCGACAGTTTAGCGCAGAAAACAGCCTACTTGCACGAAGGCTTTCACACAGTCCTCAAAAGGGCAGGAATCCCCTACCAAATCAATAGCTTTGGCTCGATGTTCACCCTCTTCTTTACCGAAGAACCAGTAACCGATTTCGCCTCTTCTTCCAAAAGCGATACAGCGCGTTTCCGCAAGTATTTCCACGGAATGTTGCGCGAAGGCATCTACTTGCCTCCTAGCGCTTTCGAGAGCTACTTCTTGAACGATGCCATTACCTATGCCGATTTAGACAAAACTATCAAGGCCTTAGGTAGAGTAACAATGGAGTTATAACGATGACAATTCAGCAAATACAAAACCAGCTAGTAGAAGACTTCTCTTTCTTTGACGATTGGACACAGCGCTACGAGTACCTCATAGAGCTCGGGAAATCTCTCCCCTTGATAGACCCACAATACAAAACCCCCGAACGCCTTATTAAAGGCTGTCAGAGTCAAGTGTGGCTATATGCAGAATCTAAAGAAGGAAAACTCCATTTTACAGCCGATAGCGATGCCATCATCACCAAAGGAATAGTAGCCTTGTTGGTCAAAGTCTTTTCAGGACATACTCCTACAGACATCCTAACGGCCGACATCCATTTCATTGACCAGATAGGTCTCAAAGAACACTTGTCGCCCACTCGTGCCAATGGCCTAGTCAGTATGCTTCACCAGATGCGTGCCTATGCACAAGCAGAGCAGGCCAAAAACTAAAATAAATGACAGAACAAATCAATACCGAGGCACTTGGCGAGAAAATTGTACAAGTCCTCAAAGGCATCTACGACCCCGAAGTACCCGTAGACATTTACGAATTGGGGTTGGTGTACGATGTATTTGTAAACGAAGACCGCGATGTAAAAATCTTGATGACTCTCACCTCTCCTAACTGCCCTGTTGCCGAAGCGCTCCCTATGGAAGTCAAAGAAAAAGTACAGAGCATAGACGAGGTAAGAGAAACCATTGTAGAACTTACTTTTGACCCCCCTTGGCACCAAGATATGATGAGCGAGGTAGCCAAATTAGAATTAGGATTTTTGTAAAACTTAATAAATCACTTATGAAAAAAATTTTATTATCACTAGTGTTGCTTTCATCAGCAACCATTTGGGCTCAAGAAGAAGGCGTTGCCCAAGACCCTACAGTTGCAGAGCAACCCGTTTCTTACTGGACTCGTGGCGGAAATGCTTCCCTAATGTTTTCGCAAGCTGCCTTTAACCACGATTGGACAGGTGGTGGAACCAACAACGTAGCAGCTAGCCTCGCTTTGAGCTATGCTTTTAACTACAAGAAAGACAAATGGGCTTGGGATACCAACCTATTTGTAGATTACGGTATCAGCAAGCTCGAAGGCGACGATTTCTCAAGAAAAACTACCGACCGTCTCGAGTTGAACTCCGTATTAGGTCGTCAAGCTACCGACACTTGGTACTACTCTTTCTTCTTCAACTTCAAAACACAAATGACCGATGGCTACAACTACGCTTCTGGCACAAACCGCGTCTTGATTAACAAGTTGCTCTCTCCTGGGTACGTACAGTTCGGGCCTGGTATGTTGTGGAAGAAAAGCGACAACCTAAAAGTGAACATCGCTCCTGCTACTTCCAAGATTACCACAGCGCGCAAAATGTTTACTTCGCCTACAGGTACCCACTACAAGCACAACTTCTATGGAGTTGAAGATGACAAAAACATACGCTACGAACTCGGTTTTGCCCTCAATGGCTATGCTAAATTCAAACTTATGGACAACGTATCGTTTGAGAATATCCTTTCTTTGTATAGCAACTACTTAGACAAACCTGAAAACGTCGATTTAGACTACACTGCCAACGTAGTAATGACTATCAACAAGTATTTGTCAGCTAACTTTACTTTCCAAGCCATCTACGACGACAATGCTGCCAAAGCATTCCAAATTCGCGAAGTGTTTGGTCTCGGAGTGAACTATAAGTTTTAATGATTTAATTTAAACGTATTTGTTTTAAAGGCTGCCTCTTTGGGGCAGCCTTTTCTTCGTTATAATCAGTTAGAATTGCTTTGCAAATGCTATAGGCGCAAAATAGCTATTTGCCTCAATTCCCAACCAAAGGTACTTAATGTGCTGTGTTAAGGCTATTCTTATAAAGGCGCTATTGCATAAGTTTAGATAAAAAATAATGTAAGAATCAGCTGGTTAAAAATTAATTTAAAAAATAATAGTTTAAAAATTTGCAGGTTCCAAAAACTGTTGTACCTTTGCACCGTCAATCACAGAAAAGTTCATCATCTTGCGGGTGTGGTGAAATTGGTAGACACGCTAGACTTAGGATCTAGTGCTTCACGGCGTGGGGGTTCGAGTCCCTTCACCCGCACCATAAAGCCTTAATTCAATATGGAATTAAGGCTTTTTTCGTATCCGAAACGAAAAATCCAAACAGAATATCATTAATCACTAAGTATCAAACAATCCAACAGTATGAAAGTATCAGTAGAACTAACATTCAGCCCGTTGCAAGACGACTTCGAGCAGCCCATTATTAACTTCATCAAGAAACTCCGTGCCTCTGGCCTTATCGTAAAAGAAAACCCTCTTAGCACCCAAGTTTACGGCGATTACGCCAAGGTGATGAGCGTCCTTACTATCGAGATAGAAGAAGCTTTAGAATTGGTAGAACGCGGATTGATGTACGTCAAAATCGTAAAATCCGACCGACACGAGTATACTCCCTTCTTTTAGATGCACAAATAATGAATCCGTTTTTTGAGTGGCTTTTCAGTCAGTACCAAGGAGTTCCCTTCCATTTGGTACTCATCGAGATTATAGGGGTCATATTCGGCTTCCTAAGTGTTTGGTTTGCCAAACGAGGCAACATTTGGGTCTATCCTACCGGCATCGTCAGCACGGTGCTTTTTGTGTACCTACTGTGGCACTATGTGCTTTGGGGCGATATGCTTATCAATGCCTATTACACCGTGATGAGCGTCTATGGTTGGGTACTTTGGGCGAAAAATGCCCATAACCAACAGATTTCTATTAGCCCTACCACTCGCAAGGACTGGCAGGTGTGTATAGGCTTAGGGCTCTTTAGCCTTTTGTTTGTCGTAGGCGTCTACTACCTAAAACCCTTCATTAGAAACGACTTTTCAATGGAGGGAGTACAGTTGGGCTTCCACAATTTCCTTTTTACCGAATATATTGATGTTTTTACAACAGCAATCTTCTTGGTAGGAATGTGGCTGATGGCCAAGCGAAAACTCGAAAACTGGTTGTTTTGGATTTTAGGCGACTTGGTTTCAGTACCTCTTTACCTCAAGAAAGGAATGTTCTTTACTTCATTTCAGTATTTGTTATTCACTATTATTGCCATAATGGGTTATCTCGAATGGAAAAAACTCTTGCACAAATCGCCTCTCCCATAGTGCGGGTAGCTTTTGTAGGGCCAGAATGCACAGGCAAAACCACCTTGAGCAGCACCTTGGCACAGCGCTATCATACCGTGTGGGCAGAGGAGTATATGCGTACTTACTTGCAGCACAAGTGGGATACCCAGCACCTTACGTGTACTTGGGACGATTTGCTGCCCATTGCACAAGGCCAAGTGCAACTTGAAAACCAGCGGGTGCGGCAAGCCTCTACTTTCCTCTTTTGCGACACTTGCCTCCTAGAACTGATGATTTATGCTTATTTGTACTATGGTCAGTGCCCGCCCGAGATAGAGCGAGCAGCTCTTTCACACCGCTATCAGCACCTCTTCTTAACCTATGTAGATGTCCCTTGGCAAGCCGACGATTTGCGCGACAAGCCCAACGAGCGCGAAGAGGTCTTTACCTTTTTTAAAGACAAGCTCGATAGCTATGGTATCGCCTATCAAGTCTTGAAAGGAAGTGTAGCAGAGAGAATTAGACAATGTACTGAAAAACTCCTTTTGTAATTTTATGGTTTTTTTCTAATTTATTTAAGAATTATTTGCTTTTGTCTTTTTTTGTCAATACCTTTGTAGCCGCAAAAACGTAAAGATTCAAATGTTAAACGAAACTATTATACTATGAATGGATTAACAGAAAAAGACCAGCAACTACTCATTAAAAAAGGAATCACCGAAGCAATGCTCAATGCCCAAGTGGCACAATTTAAACAAGGAGTACCTCCTATTCAGCTATACAAAGCAGCAGTGATAGGCAATGGCATTATCCCTTTCACCAAAGAAGAAGCTGCCAAATACGCCGCCATCTACCAAAAACGCAAAAAAGGAAATACGATAGTGAAGTTTGTTCCAGCATCAGGGGCAGCTACTCGTATGTTCAAATCGTTGTTCGCTTTTCGCGATGGCTTTGAGCCTGACCGCGAATCCTTTGTGGCCTATATGCAGCGCACCGGAAACAAAGAGGTGAAAGCCTTTTTCGAAGGCTTAGAACGCTTTGCTTTCTATCCCATCCTTAAAGCTGTTATTGATAAGCACCATCCCGACTTTTCTTCTCTAAATGAGGATATTCAAAAACACATCATCATCAATACGCTCTTGAATGAAGACGGTTTGAACTATGGCAATATGCCTAAGGGGCTTTTGCCTTTCCACAAACATTCCGAAAAGATAGCTACCCCTTTCGAAGAGCACTTCAGAGAGGCTGTTCTTTATGCTTCAGACGATGAAATAGCAAATCTTCACTTTACCATTACCGAACAGCATACCGATGCTTTCTACAAGGAACTAAACCACATCAAACCAATATTAGAGGAACGCTACAACATACAGTTTAACGTGTCCTTTTCATACCAAAAACCTAGTACCGATACTGTTTCAGTAACTGAAGAAAACGAGTTCTTCCGCGACGAAGAAGGAAACTTGCTTTTCCGCCCTGCAGGACACGGTGCCTTGCTCAGCAACCTGAACGACATCGATGCAGATATTATCTTCATCAAGAATATCGACAATGTCGTGGTTAAGAAATACACCGATGAAACCGTCTTTTACAAGGAAGCGTTGGCAGGAAAACTATGCGAAGTGCAAGACGAAATCTTCAAAATACTACATCGCATAGACAACAACAAGGTTAAAAAGAAAGAAGTAAAACATATCCTTGATTTCCTAAAAGAGATCAACATTAATGTGCCAGACTATCTTTACAAATTCCGCCGACAATACGCCTTAGAGTTCATCAAAGAACAACTCAACCGACCTATACGCGTGTGCGGTATGGTTAAGAACGAAGGAGAACCCGGTGGAGGACCTTTCTGGATAAGAGAAACCGATGGCTCTTACAGTCTGCAAATCATAGAATCTGCACAAGTGAATATGGGAGATGCCAAACAGAAAGAAATCTTCTCTCAGGCTACACACTTTAACCCTGTCGACTTGGTTTGCGGAACTAAAAACTACAAAGGCGAATCTTTTGAACTGCCCAACTATGTAGACCACGAACAAGCTTTCATCACCTCCAAAACTTATATGGGCAAACCCCTAAAAGCACTTGAGTTACCTGGTTTGTGGAATGGCTCTATGGCAAATTGGATTACACTTTTTGTAGAAGTGCCAATCATTACATTTAACCCTGTCAAGGTAGTGAACGACCTCTTGAAGAAAACACACCAAGGCTAATACAAATTTTGCCAATCCGTCAAATCATCATACCGATAGATTGACCTTATAAACTGTCCGAAAAGTCGTTTAACGACTTTTCGGACAGTTTTTTATCTTTAAAACTTCAAGTAGAAATCTTGGGTGAGTGCTTGGTATTCAGGAGTGTATTCCCCTCGTGCTTTTTCTATCACAAGGGTGCTGGTAGGGTAGGAGGGAAGCTGCTTTCTGCCAAGAAGTAGCAAGCTGCGCTTGAAAGGAGCCGAGAGGTGCCCTTGTACGTAAGTAACTTTTTCTGGGAAAAGCAGGTACGAGGCGGCTAAATTCACGAAGTTGTCAGTTTCAGAATAAGGCAAAATAAGCGCAAAATGGCCGTTAGCCGATAGAAGTTGGCTTACCCCTTGTAGCAATTCGTCAAAAGGCAATGCATCGGCAAAACGTGCTTGGTTGCGCGCTTTTTCAGTAGTTTGATACTGGCTGTTGAAGAAAGGAGGATTAGAGAGAATCAAATCGTAGGGAGAGTCTATTTCACGAGCAAAATCTTGGAAAGAAGCGTGATAGCAAAAGAGGCGGTCTCCCCACGGGCTGTTCTCAAAGTTTTCAGTACACTCTATGTAGGCAGCGTCTTCTATTTCCACCGCATCAATAGTAGGGGCACCACATCGTTGGGCAATCATTAAGGCAAGCAGACCAGTCCCTGCCCCTACATCCAGTACACTTTGGGGGTCGTACAAGGGTGTCCAAGCGCCTAAAAGCACACCATCGGTGCCTATTTTCATCGCACTTTGCTGTTGGCAGACTTCAAACTGTTTGAATTTAAAAAGCATATCTTTTTTAAGGGCAAAAGTATAAATAATTACTGAATTTGCCAATTCCACCTGCTCACCTGCTCCCTTCTTCCTTTTGGTTTGATACCTGCATCTCCTATTCTTTCAAATGAAAAGCGAAGTAATAGCAAAGGCAGGACGAAGGACAGCAGTTTAAGCTAAAGTGGGGACTTTAAAATTTGTCCATTAGAAAATGTTTTTGTAGTTTTGCGGTCTCAGCACTTATTCAAATTAAAATACTTGAGATGATATACTATGCTATTCTTTTTACAGGTGTGGCATACCTCCTTTATATGCTTGTGATGCAGGGAATTACAAACTTGAAGCGCGAGAGAGCTATTGAGGAGCTTCGCGAGAAATGGCAAAATGCCCTTCTTGACGAAAAACAAAGCCGCGAGGTGATTATGAGCCTTATCCAATCTACTTATGGCGAGGCCACAGCCAGTGCTATTGAAAAAGGCGTTTATGGCGAGGGGATGCCAGACTATCTCGTGAAGATGGCCGTGGGCAAGCCGCGCGAAATACAGCGAGCCGTCTTTCGCGGTGCAACTACCGAACGTTGGCACTACAAATCCCTTGCCCTTACCTTTCAAAATGGAAGGCTCATAGGCTGGGAAAGCAATGATAACCACACCGAAAAACCCAAACTATAATGTTAAAAGATTACTACGAAATATTGGGAGTGAAGCCTAAGGCTACCGATGAGGAGATTAGAAACGCTTATAAGAAGTTAGCAAAAGCTTTTCACCCCGACAAACATCAGGGCGATGCTTTTTTCTCAGAGAAGTTTAAAAGTCTTCAAGAGGCGTACGGAGTACTCTCAGATGCTGACAAACGCAGAGATTACGATACACAGTTGGCAGCACAGCTCAATGCGCAGACCAAGGCGCAACAGCCTGCTTCAGCCCAGCACTCAGCTGCGCAGAGCAGCGAAGCACAAGCCTCTGCCCAATCTTCCCAAACGCACTCCGTGGTAGATTTACCTATGCTAGTCGAAATGTATTTCCAAAAGCGCACAGCTACCATACAGGCGCGTAAGTTCTACGATGGCTTTCTAGCCACCCCAAAGAAGCACTACATCAGTTGGCTTAAGTTTATTTTAGTGCTTGTATTTCTACTTTTAGTGATTCTTTTGTTGCACCCTTCGTGGGGGTATTTTGGAGGAATGCTACCTTGAGAAGTTTTTTTGACATAGCTAATGCTACCCAATTTCAGGAGGCAGCTCTTGATGTTTTTCGCTATCAGTACGCGCATAACCAAGTGTATGGGCGCTTCTGTAGCTTGTTGCACCGTAGCCCCGAACAGGTAAGTTGCATAGAGCAAATACCATTTCTTCCTATTGAATTTTTTAAAACACAACAAGTATATTGCGGAGACACTCCAGCCGAGGAAGTTTTTACCAGCAGTGGAACTACAGGGCAGCAAACCTCACGGCATTATGTGAAAAGCCTTTCACTCTACCAAGAGAGTTTTAGGCGTGGTTTCGAGCGTTTTTACGGCACAGTAACCGATTATGTAGTGTTGGCCTTGTTGCCATCGTATTTAGAGCGCACAGGCTCCTCACTCATCACAATGGTTGCCGATTTGATTCAACGTTCAGAGAGCCATTACAGTGGCTTTTACCTCAACGAGTATTCTCTTTTAGCTGACCGATTGCGAATGCTAGATGCAGCAGGACAAAAGGTACTCCTCATAGGGGTATCGTTTGCGCTGTTAGACTTAGTAGAGCGTTATCAGTTCTCACTGAAAAATACCGTAATTATGGAAACTGGTGGGATGAAGGGGCGCAGGAAAGAGCTGATACGCGAAGAGCTCCATACACTGCTCTGCAAAGGGTTTGGGGTAGAGACAATTCACTCAGAATACGGTATGACCGAATTGCTTTCCCAGGCCTATTCTCAAGGAGGAGGTGTTTATGAGTCGGTACCTTGGATGAAGGTATTGGTACGCGACACAAACGATGCCTTGTCGTGGTTGCCCAAGGGCAAAGTTGGAGGCATCAGTGTGATAGACTTGGCCAATGTGCACTCCTGCAGTTTCATTGCTACGCAAGATGTAGGGAAAGTGCTTCCAAATGGCCTCTTTGAAGTGTTAGGTCGTTTTGACAATGCCGATATACGAGGTTGCAACCTGCTGTTTACTTCTTGAACAGATTGGTTTGCTCTATTTCTTCTTTCATTTTCTCAATTTCTTTTTGGGTTTCTTCTACAAACGAAGTGTCAATGCCTGTTTTTTCTACGCCGCGCTGAATTTCACTTCTAATTTCGTCAGTAGCATCGCGCACTTGTCGGATAGTTTTGCCCAAAGTGCGTGCTATCTCGGGGAGCTTATCCGCTCCAAAGAGGACAAGCACCATAAACAAAATGAATATAATTTCGGAAAATCCCATAACTTAATGAAATGAATGTTGCGTGCAAAATTACATTTTTTTTAAGAAAAAGTAATGAATATCATAATTATTTTGTAATTTTGCCCGTATGAAAAAGATAAAATATTATTATGACCCAGAGACGCTTTCCTACAAACGCATTAGGAGCAAAAAGCGCACTAAGGTACGTAACGCCCTGATATTCTTATTGGCATCTGCACTTTTTGGCACTCTATTTTCTCTCTTGATGATTAACTCTCGCTGGTTTTTCACTCCTAGAGAGGTGGCATTGGCGCGCGAAATAAAATTCTACGAAACCAACTACCAAATCCTCAACAAGAAGATGGAACTCGCCGAGGAAGTGCTTGCCGACTTGCAGGAGCGCGACAACAATATGTACCGTCTGTACTTTAACGCCCCTATCATTCCCGATAGTATCCGCAAGGGGGGCTTTTCTGACCCTAACCGCTATAAAGATTTGGAACAGACCGATGTCAGAAAGCTGGTGGCTAAGGCTACGCGACGTTTAGATGTTTTGCGAAAACGCATTGTGGTGCAATCAAAATCGTTAGATGAGATTTCTAAACTATCAGTAGAGAAAGAGAAGTTCTTAGCTTCCATTCCTGCCATTCAGCCGGTGAACAACAAGGACTTAAAGCGTATGGCTTCGGGCTATGGGTGGCGTACCGACCCTTTTACAAAGGCGCGTAAGTTCCATTATGGTATGGACTTTTCTTCGCCCCAAGGTACTCCTGTGTATGCCGCAGGCGATGGGGTAGTTACCCGTGCAGACAATGCTTCATCAGGCTATGGCAACCACATCCGTATAGACCACGGCTATGGCTATGTAACCCTCTATGGGCACCTTTCAGCCTACAATGTGCGTGCAGGCCAACGCGTCAAACGCGGCGACCTGATAGGAAAGGTAGGAAGCACTGGCCGCTCCGAGGCACCACACCTCCATTACGAGGTTATAAAGAACGGAGAGCACATTAACCCCATTCACTTCTACTACGGCAACCTTACTCCTGCCGAGTATGCCGAGATGCTACACGTATCGACTCAAGAAAATCAATCGCTTGACTAAAATGAAAAAACGCCTTTTCCTTCTCGATGCCTATGCTCTTATTTTTAGGGGCTATTATGCTTTCATTAAAAATCCGCGTATCAACTCCAAGGGGCTTAATACTTCAGCCATCTTGGGATTTACAAATTCCCTTTTTGATGTAATTAAAAAAGAAAAGCCCGACCATCTGGCAGTAGCTTTTGACAAAGGCGGCAGCGTGGTGCGTACCGAGCTCTTTCCCGACTATAAGGCCAACCGAGAGGAAACCCCAGAGGCTATCCGTTTAGCAATTCCGTATATCCACGAAATACTAAATGCTCTGCATATCCCTATTATTGAGAAAGAGGGCTATGAGGCCGATGATATTATCGGGACACTCTCTAAGCAAGCAGAAAAACAAGGCTATCAAGTCTATATGGTAACCCCCGACAAAGATTACGCACAGTTGGTCAGCGAGAATATTTTTATCTATAAACCTGCGCGTTCTGGCAACGAGGTCGAAATTTGGGGGCTCAAAGAAGTGCAAGAAAAGTTTGAAGTGCAAGAACCTTTGCAAGTGATAGACTTTCTTGGAATGATGGGTGATGCAGTCGATAATATTCCAGGGCTCCCTGGGGTAGGAGAGAAGACTGCCAAAAAACTTCTTGCCGACTTTGGCTCGATGGAAAACCTTTTAGCCAATACCCACCAGCTGAAAGGAAAACTGCGCGAGAATATTGAAAACAACAAAGAAAAAGGCCTCCTTTCCAAGCAGTTGGCTACTATTATGCTCGATGTGCCAGTAACCTTTAACGAGCAAGACTGCGAGCTCTCTACGCCCAATTTTGAAGCTGTTGGCAAGATTTTCGACGAATTGGAGTTCCGCCAGCTACTGCTGAACTTCCAAAGAGTTTACCAACCAGAGGTAGTAGTACAAAACAATGTAAAACCTGCATCAGCACAGTTAGATATGTTTGCCGTACAAGGCGACCTCTTTGCGCAGCCTCAACTAACTGTAGAGAAGAATAACAGTACCAACACAGCACATTTTTACCAACTGGTTGATAGCCCAATGGCGCAACAGTTGCTTTTGCGCAACTTATTGCAGCAACCAGAAGTTTGTTTTGATACCGAAACCACTAGTGTGAACGCTCTTGAGGCCGAACTGGTAGGGATTTCTTTTTGCTGGGCAGCCCACAAAGGCTACTATGTACCTTTCCCCTCAGAAAAAGAGGAAGCGATAGCCTTGGCAACTTTCTTCCGCCCTTTCTTTGAAAATGAACAAATCACAAAGGTAGGTCAGAACCTTAAGTACGACCTTAAAGTGCTTCAAAACTATGGAGTTGAGGTGCGAGGCGCACTCTTCGATACGATGATTGCTCACTACCTACTCAATCCAGATATGCGCCACAATATGGATGTGCTCAGCGAGACCTATCTGAACTATACCCCTATTGCTATTCAGAGCCTCATTGGGAAAGGCAAGGCGCAGCGCTCTATGCGCACAGTGGCCATAGACCAACTCAAAGAGTATGCAGTAGAAGATGCCGATGTAACTTGGCAGCTGAAAGAAGTTTTTAAAGCTGAGCTTTCTAAGGCAAACGCCCAAAAAGTGTATGACGACTTAGAAATGCCTTTGCTGAAAGTGTTGGCCTCAATGGAGCGCGAAGGGGTAAACTTAGATGTCCCTTTTCTGAAAGATTATGCCAAGACATTAGATGCCGATATTGCTCACTTAGAAACGGTTATTGCAGAGCAGGCTGGCGAGCCGTTCAATTTGGCATCGCCTAAACAGTTGGGCGACATCCTCTTTGAAAAGCTGAAAATAGACAGCAAACCCAAAAAGACAAAAACAGGACAATACGCTACTTCCGAAGAAGTATTAGCACCCTTTGCTTCCAAACACAAGATTGTTGCCGACATTTTGGAATGGCGACAAGTGCAGAAACTCAAATCTACCTATGTAGATGCCTTGCCGTTAGAGGTGAACCCCCATACAGGGCGTGTGCACACTACCTATATGCAGACGGTAGCCGCTACGGGGCGCCTTAGTAGCAACAACCCTAATTTGCAGAATATTCCTATCCGCACCCCTCGAGGGCAGCAAGTGCGCAAAGCCTTCATTGCTCGTAATGCCGACTATGTCCTCCTCTCTGCCGACTACTCGCAGATTGAACTTCGCATTATTGCTGCTCTTAGCCAAGAGCACAATATGATAGAGTCTTTCTTGCGTGGCGAAGACATTCACCGTGCTACAGCAGCCAAGGTTTTCCACGTGCCCTTAGAAGAAGTAACCCGAGAGCAGCGCAGCCACGCCAAAACGGTGAATTTTGGCATCATCTACGGGGTTTCTGCCTTTGGGCTCTCTGCCCAAACCGACCTTTCTCGCACCGAAAGCAAAGAGCTGATAGATACCTACTACGCCACTTATCCGAACTTGCGCAACTATATCCAAAAGCAAATACATTTTGCTCAAGAAAACGGTTATGTAGAAACCGTATTAGGGCGCCGTAGGTACCTGCCAGACATTCATTCCCGCAACCAAGTAGTGCGCGGTGCTGCCGAGCGCAACGCGGTCAATGCCCCCATACAAGGCTCTGCTGCCGACATCATCAAAATAGCAATGATACGAATTGATGACGAACTGATGCGCCGCCAACTGCAAACTCGTATGCTCCTACAAGTACACGACGAGTTGGTGTTCGATGTGCCCAAAACAGAGCTAGAAATAGTCAAGCCTCTCATCAAAGAAGCAATGGAGAATGCTTTTACCCTTGCAGTACCCTTAGTTGCCGATTTAGGCGTAGGAGACAACTGGCTAGATGCCCACTGATAAACTGCTAATACGAATCTTAAACCCTCTTCTAAACAATAATGACAACAGAGGTCTTCCAAGCCTTACAAAACAAACTAAAAATAGGCAATAGGCGGGGCGTACACTTGAACGCTATTCCCGCAAACTCTCGTTATAAATTAGACATTGCGCGACTCTCTTTCATTCTAAAAGGACTGCCAGAGCAATTTGTCTCCCAATTACTTCATCAGAGTCATTTGCGATTCTCTTTTTCGGTGCACGATAAGCAAAAAGCTAGTAAGCTCCCTACTGCCGACCAAGAGGAACAACTCCAGAAATTAACCAATAGTATTGAAACGTTACTTTTCCAGAATGAGGTGGTGATGTCTGAAAAAGGCCTTAACACTTTAGGCTTTGGCTTCCCGCTTCTTTTGCGTAGGGACAAGGCCGATGGCCAGCTTACGGCAGCTCCTATCCTCATTTGGCAACTGAAACTCAAGCCTACTGCTCAAATGGATACGTGGGAAATAAGCAGAACAGAAGACGACCCTATCTATCTGAACGAGGTGCTCATCAATCACTTGCAAACAGACTCAGGCATCTCCTTGCCACCTATCCCCGACGAGATGCTCGACGACGGAAAGATTGACGCTGCTGAGCTACACGCACTTTGCACCCACCTGTTAGAGCAACTCAAGAGCACTCAGCCTTTAGACTTCCTCTGCGAAGAGACAGTGGACATTCAGCCTATCAGAACACGCGCTGAATACGAAGCTATTCTTACCGACCGCGGGGCTGCTCTTATCGAGAAAAGTGGCTTGCTCTCCCTCTTTGAAGTACAAAAACAGAATATTATCAACGACTACGACCAGCTGATACAGACCTTTCAGCCTTTTGACGAGACCTTGCCGCTGCCTCCCTTTCAATCGCTTACGGGGGTACCTACCGACCCCTCGCAGCAAGCTATTTTGGAGGCTGTACGCACCCAGCGGAAACTGCTCATTCAAGGGCCCCCAGGCACAGGCAAGAGCCAGACACTCACAGCCGTACTGATGAATGCTCTTGAGAACCACCAAAAAACCTTAGTAGTCTGCGAGAAGCAGACTGCCTTAGAGGTGCTTTACCACGCTCTCCAAAACAAAGGCTTGGGCAAGTACTGTGCAATGATTAAAGACGCGGTAGCCGACCGAAGAATCATCGTAGAGGCGGTACGCCAAACTATTGACGATGTCTCCTTCAAGAAAGAACCAGAAGGCAACCCCGAGAAAGCACTTGCTGAGCTGTTGCAGCAGTTAGAACAACACAAAGAGGCACTCAATGCGCTCCATCACAAACTGAACGAACCTCTTATAGGAGGGCTTAACTGGACAGACCTCACTGCGCTATTGATGACCTACCAAGGGCAGCGAGAAGAACTAAAACCACAACCACTCACTTTTGCCTTTACCGAAGAGGAGTACACCCAGCTGACCACACTTTTGCAACAAGGAGCTCCGCGCTATCAGGCCTTTCTCCCTTACGAAGAAGAGGCTTTCTTCTCTGCCGAAACATTGATAGCAGACAACTTTTTTAGCGTGCAGCAGCGTTTAGCTACTTCGTTTGCCTCTTATGCCCAACAGCTCAAAGCTATTGAGCAGGCAGCTGAAACCTACCGGCAGTCCTATTTTGCACAGCGCAAGGCTCTCTTCGCTCAGCAATGCGATACTTTTGCCCAATACCACAACCAATACGAGCTGCTTACCGCTACTTTGTCGGCAGCTGACGATGCTTTTCACCCCGAACGCACTCAAGGATTCTTCTACCGTCTGGGGGCGGTGTTTTCTAAAAACAAAAAAACAGCTATCCAAACCCAAACAGCCTTGCAAGAACTCTGCACAAAGGCTAAAGCCCTTAGCTTGAGTCCTTATTTGCCTGCGTTGCCCATATCGGCAGACTTGTGGCAGAACAAGCAGTGTTTTCAAGACTACCAAAAGGCATTAGAGGCAATGAAACCAACCTTAGAAGAGACTATTGTCCAAGATTTTGAGGCCTTAGACTTGTTTAATGGAGTAGAGGCAGCTTTTGCTGATGCAGATTGGACAACCTTCGTACAGCTTTCCGATGCCCTTAAAAAGCAACTCAAAACCGATGGCTGGCTACAGTCTTTTGCGTGGGGGAATACCTATGCTGATTGGCACGATTTCTTGCAGACAATCTCAGAGCGCTATCAAGCGTATCTTGTAGACAATGGAACGCCTCTGAAAGCTGTTTTTGATTGGTATGCTTTCTTTGGCACTCTTTCTCCTTTTCAGCAGCAGTGTGTAGCTGCCTTGCGCGGACTGACCGCTTGGGAACCCTCTCTGTTGTTCCCTTACTACACCCAGCTGTTGGCTGCTAAGGCCGATGAGAAACTGAATTTTAACGAACATACCTACACCCAGCTCTCTGAACAGCTCGAACAGTTGGGGCAGGTACAACAGCAATACATTCAGCACTACTGGAACAAAGCACAGCGCGATGCTGTCAAGACTTTTGAACGAAGAGAAAACGAACTGACAGTGGCAAACCTCTACAACAAGCGCCGTAGCGAAAAGCACCACCGCCTAAGTTTGCGTCAGATTGCAATGCGCGACACTGACCTCTTCACTACTTTCTTCCCTGTTGTTTTTACTACTCCCGACACTTGTTGCAACCTTTTCCAAGGAAAGCATTTCTATTTTGATAGAGTTGTTTTTGACGAAGCCAGTCAGTTGAAGATAGAAGACAACTTGCCAGCGATGCTCAAAGGGAAAAGCATTGTAGTAGCAGGCGACGAGCACCAGATGCCTCCGTCTAACTACTTCAGCAAGGTATTTGACGGCACTTCAGATGATGAAGATGAACTTGACGAAGCTGCTGAGGACACTGCCCTTTCGGCCAAAAATGCGATGCTGAGTATTGAGTCGCTTTTAGATTATGCGCTTGAGTACCAGTTCAGCAAGCATCATCTAGATTTTCATTACCGCTCTAAACATCCCGCTCTCATCGATTTTTCTAACCACGCTTTCTACAACGCCCGATTGCGCCCCTTACCGGCACGCCAAGAGGTTTCGCCTATCAGCTTTGTACAGGTAGACGGAACTTTTGAAAATCACATTAACAAGGAGGAGGCAGCGGAGGTTATTCGCATCTTGGAAAATCTCCCTCAGCGTGCTGATGGCTCATACCCTTCGGTCGGGATTGCTACCTTCAATATCACTCAGCGGAACTACATTCGCAAACAATTACTCTACAAGCAAAATCAAGCAGGCAACGAGGCTTTTCGCGACAAGATGGCGGCCTTGGAGGCTGCAGGGCTTTTCATTAAGAACTTGGAAAACATACAAGGTGATGAACGCGATATTCTCATCTTGTCCGTTACTTATGGCAAAACGAAGGACGGCAAGTTTGTACAGCGTTTTGGTCCGCTGAACCACTCTAAGGGTTACAAACTACTGAATGTGATTATCACTCGAGCGAAAGAGCATTTGTACGTGTGCAACTCGGTACCCGAAGCCGTATGGAGCACTTATCCTGATGTCTTGGCACAAGAAGGGGCTAACAACCGTCGTGCTGTACTCTACGCCTATTTGGCCTACTGCAAGGCTATCAATTCGGGCGATGAATCTCTGCGGGAGTCGGTGTTGGCGCTGTTAGACCGCTATGGACACAAGCACACTGATGAAGCAACCCAAGGGAAGCACCTCTTCAAAGAGCAAGTTTACGAGCAGTTGCTCCAAAAGTATCCTGAGGCGACTGTGTGCAAGGAGGTGCCTTTCGGCGGTTACACTATTGATGTTCTTTTGCGCCCTAAGGTAGGAAAGCCTATTGCGATGGAGTGCCTCAGCAAGCCTCTATACGCTGATGAACTTGCTTACTTGCAAGACCTTCACAAGGAAAGAATCTTCGCAGCTGCTGGCTATGACTACCAGCGGGTCTGGGCACACCGACAATTATAATGAGCTATGGCAGTAGAACCTCAGATGCTTCAGTTGAGTTCTACTGCCATAGTTTGTTTTGTAGGGTGTAGGTTTTCTTAGAATTTGTACCCTACTCCTATTTGAATCACACGGTTTTTACAGTTACTTCCTTTTGCTCCAACACTGGTGAATCCAAGGTTGAAGTTGGCATCAAAAAATAAGCCCATATTAACAGGGGTATAACGAAATGTACATAAACACACATCTCAAAAAAGCCCCGAAAACCCTTGAAAAATAGGGGGTTAAACCCAAAAAAGCCCCGAAAGGCCGAAAAAACGAAATGTACAAAACGCTACAATTATATGCAAAAAAAGCCCCAAAAGGCTACCGCAATTGGGACAAATAAAAACATTCTATACCGGCGGGGCGGGTAACACCCCCAGAAAAGCCCCAAACCCTTGTAAATACGCCCTTTTTGGGCGTTTTTTTATGCCTTATGGCTACTGCAAAGGCTACCTCCGGAGGGGCTAAAATGAGCCAAAAAGGGACACCCCCAGAGTGGCCAAAAACACCACTTCTTTAAGTTATGGGTTGCCTTATGGGTTGCCTTATGGGTTGCCTCAATGCGTACGCAAAAAGGAGGGAAAAACACCCTATAACATACCTTTCTGACAAGAAAAACGGAAAAAACGGCTATAATAATACCCCATAATTTAGGGATTGAATACTTAAGTATTTGTTTATTAATACATTACAAAATTTAACCCTCGGCAACTACCCTAATAGCCACCGCCGGAGTGTAACACAAGGGGCAAATGGCCACCTCATTAGCGTATTGCGCCCCTCTTGGAGGACGATTTGAGAAGCCCCGCGGGTATCTCCATAGGTGCCTAACACACAGGCACCTCCTCAACCCTATCCGGTAGGGTTGAGGCCTTTCTTAACAACCCCTCATACTCTTGTAGCCGCTTTTCAAGTGTGATTATCTTCTCCTTATACATTGCCTCTTTCTCCTCCTTATCCTTTATTTGTCCTTCTAATATAGCCGCCTTTTCTCGCAACAACTCTACAAGCTCACTATTAGCCACCGGCGGTGCCTGCTCGGGGGCTTTTTTTACCTCCTCTTTTTTAAACATAGACCCCTCACCGGTTAATATCCAAACTTTGTTTATATTGCTATCGATAGAAAGTAACTTTTCAATAAATTTATCAGACAAGGGTACTTTTCCGTTCATTAATTGGGAGAATGAGGACTTTTTATAGCCTAATAATTCAGCTATTTCCTTTTCATTTTCTCCATAATCAGAGAAAATAAGCCATTTTACAACCTTCTTAATTCTTTGTAAATCATTCATTTATAAAAAATATTAGATATAAATATAAAAAAAGTTTCTATTATTCTTGCAAAATAGAAACTTTGTTTATACTTTTGCGCCTGAAAATTAATGATAACATTTAACGGCACAAATGTATGAAAAAAATAAGAATTGTATCAGCAATAAAGAAACAAATTGCTAAAGAACTATCGGTAACTACTCAAACAGTAGAGATGGCGTGTGCTTATATGTACAACTCGGATATACAGCAAAGCATTCGCCAACGTGCTAAAGAATTATTACAGCAAGAAGCTGATAATGTACAAGTAGATGTAAAAACAAACTTAAATGATTAACACTATGAGCAATTTATTACAGCACCCTCAATTCGGAGAAATTAGAATCCGAAAGGAGAAAGAGAACTACTTTTTTTGTATTAAGGATGTATGCGAAATCTTAGAACATACTAACCCAAGTATCGCAGTTCAGATATTAGACGAGGACGAACGGGTTAAGAAAAGTTTAGGTCGTCAAGGTGAAGCTTGGTTTTGTACCGAAAGCGGTTTGTATGCTCTTATCCTCCGTAGTAACAAGCCAATGGCAAAAAAATTCCGCCGTTGGGTAACAGGCGAGGTACTCCCAGCCTTGCGCAACTATGGTGTCTACTCTACCGACCCCCGCATAATGCAAAAAGCTGAAGAGAAAGCCGAGCGCGCCAAGATAAAGCTAATGCTTGCCGAAGTAGCCTCTCAACTCAGCCGTACCGACCTTAAGTTGGTAGCCAAGCAATGCCATACTACTGAGTGGCAAGTAGAACGCGTACTCAAAGGCGAAGTTAAGGATACCTATATGCTTCGGCTTCTTTATGCCCGCGCTACAGGCAATAAGCTCCTTACCGAGCAGTTCTACACGGCCAAAGGAGCCGAAACCCTTTTACAACGACTTATTGAACTAAAATAACATATAAAAAGATGGAAGTAGAAGTACACTTACAGCGCGTGCGCAAAGGAAAAAGCACCTACACCCTTGCAGGAGTAGTGCCGAGTATTGAGGTAGAAAGCTATCAAGAGGCTTTCGACCACCCCGAAGTACAGCAAATGATTAGAGAAGCCTATGGCAGGCGTTTTCATATCACCTTTTACACTAATAAAGGTACGCAAACCTTTGAATTTGAAAAACGAAAATGTTAAACACTATGAAAGTAGGAGACAAAGTAAGAGTATCGCCCTTTATCACTGCCGACCCCTATGGCAAAGCAGGGCAAGTGGGCAGATTAACCGATATACGCACCTATGAAGATTACACGCTAGGCATTATAACTTTTGCCGATGATAGCGTGGGGGCGTATGATGTAGACTTTTTAGAACTAATAAATGAATAACACTATGACACCCACAATTAGTGAAAAGTTACTGGCCATCCATAAAGAGCTTAACGCCATAGGGCACTACAATACCTATTTAATCATAGAAAGTGTGCCAGATAACAGCATTACAATGGACTGCCATACCGAAAGCGGCCGGGCAACAGAAGAGGAAAGGGAGTCCTTCCCCGAATTGATAGACCATATTGCCCCTTACTTTCGGAGAAGGCTCGAAAGATTTACCGAAAAGAATGCATAATAAGCATCACCAAAGCCGCAAAAAATGAAAAGATACAAACTTTTTCCAAAAAACTTAAGAACCTATCATACCTTGAGGAGATTGATACTTGCCTACCGTGTAAGCGTCCAAGGGCATATAATTTTAATAGTTCCTGCCAATCCGTGTCCATCCTGCGAAGCTGCTTTAACACGCCATATAATAGCATTAACCCTGCAAGGATACATAGTAGAAAGAGTAAGTAGGAATAATGCAAAAGGGGGCTGCTGCCATATACTTCGTTCCTTAAGGAAATCAGTATGGCAAGAATTGCGGAAGAGACGGAGACGAGATTTTTGGCTATCTCTAATCTTAGGTCGGTTATTACCTTCTTAAGTTCCTTTAGTTGCTCAATGGCATCATCAATATTGAATTCCATATATGTTAATGTTAAAGTTTGAAAGCGCAAATATATGGAAAAGTTCCCAAGGTTGGTGCGACCAACGGCGAGAAAGTTTGCAGCGGTTCGCAACCGCC
>CAUQNY010000017.1:0-32672 GCA_963519425.1 uncultured Capnocytophaga sp. | reverse complement strand
AGGCGCTAGATGTTTTCACAACGGAATAATCCTTATTGTGAATTGCTTTCAAATTGTGCGACAAAGATAGAAATACTATCTTAATCGTGCAAATTTTTCTTAATTTATTTTGTTGCGCCCATTTCATCACAGATGAACTGTTTTTAGATTTTAGCTCTTTGTTTTTTAGTTGAAACTAAGAAGAACAAGTGCAATACGACCTACATGGGCAGAGAATGTGTAAGTGAGATTGTAACTTTAAGAGTTCTTTACTCTATTAAGCTATGCATCTCTTTTTATTATCCTTTTTGTGATTTTGGTGTAAAACTATTTTTCAATATGTAGTAATTTGACTTTACAAGAAGACTTTTAAAAGAGTAACTAAGCTCTTGAGAGAGGTGATAAGAGACTGTTTCCTAATGATTTTCAAGGGGTAAGTCTTAAATTTTTCTTAATAATGTTATAAATATTACCTAAAAAAAGAAGGGGCTTGAAAGGTGTTCGTAACTTTATGAATCTTATTTTCTGTGGTTTATGGGTTCCATATTGTTCTTTAATAAGCAAATAATTAGATAGTTATGATTTAGAGAGGCTTTAAATGGCATTCTTTTTGTTTTTAAAAAGTTGCTTGAATACGCTTTTTTAGGACTTGTGTCGTATTTTGCAGCTACTATTCTTTTTTGTACTTTTGCGTGATTTATAATACCTAATTACTACCTTATTATCAAGCAATGTTAAGTATGTATCAATTTAATGAAATGAAAATGAAAACTTTGTTTAAGTATATTACCTTTTTGTTTGTCCTTTGTTTTATGACTTCTCAGGAGTTGCTTGCTCAGAGCAATGGGAAGCTTGAATGGGCTAGAAGAGTCTTTAGGAATGCTTGTGTGAGCGATGCTTATAATGGACCAAGCGTTCCTGGTGATGGCTTTAAGGTGTATTTCCGTTGGACGCCCCCTTTTCCTAATGCGAGTAATAAATATTACATTGAGCTTTCGGATGCTGAGGGTAGTTTTGATAATCCTACAGTTTTAGCGACTATAGAGGGAAAGAATACACGTACTGACCTTTCGGAGAAATTGGCATTCCCTAATACAGTTACAGGTAAAAAGTATCAGATTCGCGTGCGCAGTACCAATCCTGCTTCGGTAGCAGTAACAACTTATGAGAGCAATGCGAATACGGAATCGATGGAGATTCACTATACCTCTGTAACAGCGGGGATTACGGTAACACCGGCAGCTCCGTCTCCATTGTGCCCTGGTCACTCGGTAGAATTGAAAGTTACTTCCATTTCTAACGGTGATGCTGTGGACAAGTATAAGTATGTTTGGGGAAAGATTGTCAATTCGTCTGATGTGCCTATTGTGAGCGATGCAGGGCCTACTTTTTCGGTTTCTGAACCTGGTACCTATTACGCTTCGATTGACTACGGGAGATGTTCTTCTTCGGGAGGACGCTCGCGAAATATTGTTGTAACGGTGATGAACACGCAAACAATTACGCTGAGCAGTTCGGCTACTGATATTTGTACAAATGATTCTTTTACGCTTACGGCAACTCCTGCCGATGCTACCTCTAAGTATTTTTGGTTTCGCGATGGGACTAAAATAGGCGAGACAACGGGACAGAATAACTTTACAGTAAATGCTCCCGACAACAAGGCGGGCAAATATTATGTAGAGGTGGGGAGCGGTGGCGACTGCGATGTCCGCTCGAATGCTATTGAAATTAAGCGTAAGGATGTTGTTGCAGCATCGTTGGTAACTACAGGTAGCCGTGTCTTGCTTCCCGGTAAAAGTTTTACTTTCACAGTGAGCACAACTGCCCAACTGCCTACCTACAAATGGTTTAAGGATGGAGTGGAGCTTACGGGCGAAACGGCTTCGACTTATACGGCTAATGATGTAGGCAAATACAAGGCCGAGGTTACCCAAACAGGAGGGTGCTCGGTGAGTGTGGTTACTGATGAAATAGAGTTGAGAGGTCCTTCAAACTTCAAAGTAACGATTAAACCTAAGACGGCTTATCAGCCTTGCGAGTACAGTGCTATCACTTTAGCTGTCGATAAGATTGTAGCTCAAGTGGATGATAAGGAGTTGGTGATAGACCCTACTGATTATAATTTCTTTTCTTTTCAGTGGCAAGCGAACATCAATGGGACTTATGCCAATGCGGCTACTACGCAAGAGCTAAGTCTTTCAAATGCTTTTGAGAATGGTAAATACAAGCTTAGCTTAAGTGCTACGGGTTTTACAGCTATTCCTGATTCTAATGAGTTAGATGTATTGCTTCAAGATGCAAATGCGCTGAAATTGAATGGAGGCCTTACGAACTTAGAGTTTTGCGAGGGTACACTAACGCTTACTATCACTACTGGGGCAAATGCTTCGGCTACTTACACTTGGTATAAGGACGGCAATACCCAGATAGCACAAGGGGTGGGGCTTACAGAGTACAATGTAGACAGCTCTGGAGTTTACCACGTGCAGGTGGCAGCTGGTTTTGGCGGTTGCCCTGCTACTTCTAATGCTCTGGCAGTAAACAAAAATATCATTACAGCACGTTGGGCAGACAACACTAAGTCTGATGAGATTTTCTTCATCGGAAAGACTAATGTACTGCAAGTGTCGCACAATATGACTGCTCCTACTATTGAGTGGAAGAAGGATGGGGTGATAATTGCTGGGCAAACAGATACTCAGCTTACCGTAACTGCGCCAGGTATCTATCAGGTAACTCTTACTAATAACGGTACAGGTTGCAACAACCCAATGACGTTGACTCCTGTTCATTTTGAAAATATAGCAGACATCACTCAGGTGAAAGTAGGAACACTTCCTTCTGCAGACTGCGAGACTCGTTCGCAAACAACTTTGGAATTGCAAAAGGTTGTGGTGAAACTGAGCGGAGGCAAGGAGGTAGAGGTGAAAAAAGATGACTATCAGTATTTTAACTTGCAATGGACAAAAGACGGTAGCGATGTGCTGGCTGAGACCCGTACGAAATACGAGGTGTCGCGATTGGGCAATTCGGAATCGGCTTTGTATGCAGTGCGTGTAACTTACAATGGTAGTATTTTGAAGACTTCAGACCCTAAGGCAATAGCTTTTACACCCATTCCAGATTTTGAAATCAGTGCGTTGGATGGGGCTAAGGGAACTGTGTATTTGTGCCCAGGGGGTACACTGAGCCTAACCGTGGCAAAAGATAGTTTCGACCCTAACTCTTCGGTAGCAGATAGTTTCTCGTATGTTTGGAAGAAGGTAACGAGTCAGAATTACCTAAACGATACACCGATAGGCAGCGAATTGCCTACCGCACAAGTGAATGACACTGGCGATTACTATTTGGAAATCAACAACGGCGGTTGCCCTAAGCGTGCGCATATAGTGGTAGAGAACTACCATACAGGTAGAATAACGCTTGAGTTGTTCCGCGATGGAGCTTCGCAAAAGAAAGTATACCAGACCAGTACGGAGCGCGAGCGCGAGTTTTCCGTGCGTGTAGGAGATAAGTTAGAAGCTGGTGGAGGTAACAATTTCGTGTGGAAGCACGCTGATGGCACAACTAAATACGGTACTACCTTAGAGATAACTTCTAGTGATATGGCTGGGGACTATGTTCTAAGTGAGACATCTTGTCCGTCCGTAGGAGAGAATTCCTTGCCGTTCAAATTAAATGTGTATCAGGTGTCTACTATCCCGAATGTGGTAACTCCTAATGCAGATGGGGTGAATGATACTTGGGAGATTCCTGCAAAGTATATGAGCCCTCAAGTGAAAGTAACCATCTATTCGCAAGAAGGTAAGGAAGTATTCTCTGCTACTAACTATAATGGGCAATGGCCTGACGAAAAGACTTTCAAGGATTTGGGCAATCGCGCCCAGATATTTTTCTACCTTTTGGAAGGCGAAGCAACTAATGAGAGTGGTGGCAAAGAAGATATGCCTAAGAAAGGCTTCATCACGGTACTAAAATAAGATTTAAAATGAAAATACTACTTAAAATAATCACCTTTGTTTTTGTTTTGGGCTTGCAACAGAGCTTTGCCCAAGGCGATGGTAATTATTTGCCCTACGAGATGCCTGGGCACACGGCGGTGAAGTACAACACCTACCTAATGAACCCTGCATTTCCTATTTTTAGCAAGAACGAATCGCAAATTACTTTTTTCCACCGCAATCAGTGGATGGGGTTTGATGAGAAGTTTAGTACTTTCGGACTTTCATACGGACAGAAGTGGGGCGGTGATGCTGGCAACAAGCGCAAGGTGGACGATGGCGATAATATGGCACACGGGCTGATTTTCCAGCGCACAGCAGGTATTTTTGCCAATACGGGACTTTTAGGCAACTATGTGCACCAAGTGAACATTTCTGACGATAACTTTTTGCGATTGGGACTAAATGCTGTTTTTGCACGCAGCAGTTTAGACAAGGGCAAAGTACGCACCAATGCTCCCGATCCACGGATTGAGGAGGCAAAAGGAACTAGCTATGTGAACATTCAACCTGGGGTCGACATCAATTTTAACGAATGGCACTTTGGGCTTACCGCAGAGAACCTTTTAGACTATTCGTTTTCTTCTAAAGAGATGGCGGTTCCTTTCAATGAAAAATCTCTTACAGGACATATAATGTACCGAAGAACATTGGATAGCAGTAGCGATTTCTTGGAAGATGCCGTTTTTACAGGTTTTTTGAAAGGGAAAAAGAGTGCTGACAACTTTCAGTTCGGAGCTCACGCTATGTTAGATGCAAAGATGGGGTGGGCCTATTTGGGGTACGACCAAAAATATGGCGTATTTGGAGGCTTAGGTTTTAACATAGCAAATCATTTTAGTGTAGGTTTTGGCTATGAGCAGACCATTGCTAACTATGTAGCCCAACTCGGAGGAACTTACGATGTTGTGCTATCTTACCAATTTGGAGGCAAACACCATATCAAGAAACCTAAGGTAACACCACCTACAAAAGCACCTACTCCTACAGTAGTAGCTCCTGCACCTACGGTGAAGACTCCTACTACTACCATAACAAAAACATCTACAACCCAACCACCTAAACCGCCTAAGCCTAAGACTGTGATGCAGGAATTAGAGCAACGTATGAAACTTACAGAAGACAAGATTTCAGGTCTTAACATTCCAGAAGGATACTACGTTATTGTAGGGGTGTATAAAAACCCACGCGGAGCATTCCAAATGCTCAATAGTATTAATAAGTTAGGCATTAAAGCTGCAACCTTTATTCACCCAGAAAACTCAATGACGTACATCTACATAGAAAAACCCTACGTATCAAGAGGAGAAGCTGGAGAATCAATGTTGAATCTCTTGCGACGCCCAGAGTTTTCTAACTCTAAGGTATGGGTACTGAAAGTAGGTAAGTAGTTTTTAAAAAGCGTTTCATTTCCCATTATTTTGATAATGATAGAAAAGGCTGTCTCCATAGGAGATAGCCTTTTTTGTTATTAAAGCAAAAACAATTCTTAAAAATTTGTTAATATAAAACTTGCGTAATTCAAAAAATATATGCAACTTTGCACCCAGGAAATGAAACATAATAAAACCAAACCAATATGAGCAATGTTCGCAAACTAATGTTATGCCTTTTAGGCGGCTTGTTCTTTCAAGCTTTAACTGCTTCTAAAGTGAATGCACAAATCATCAGTAGCAGTACCGAAGAAACTATTCAAACTATCCTCAACCAGCGTATCCTACTGGTAGAAGATAAAATATCCTCTGACGAGATTCCCGAAGGCTATTATGTGATAGCAGGAGTTTACAAGAATACTCAAGGAGCCTTGCAGATGAAAAACAGCATCAACAACTTGGGCATTAAAGCCGAGATGTTCACTCACCCCAATAACAATATGAGCTACATCTACATCGATAAGGTGTATCTCTCCAGAGGGGATGCAGGCAAAAAGATTCTCGCCTTGTTGCGTCGCCCCGAGTTCTTTAACTCTAAGCTGTGGGTGCTAAAGGTAGGATAATCTCCTTCCTCTAAAAGAGACACAAAAAAGTCCGTTTGCAAACTGCAAACGGACTTTTTTTGTTGCTTTTAATCCTCTTCCCTGAGCCGGAGCCTAACGGTGTCTATTTTTGTTTGAGAGCAGGCTTCAATCGTAAATTGGAAAGGAGGTATGTTTATCACATCGCCTTGAGTCGGAATTTCCTCGGTGTGTAGAACGATGAAACCTCCTAAGGTTTCGTATTCCTCGCTTTCAGGAAGCTCTAAATGATAGGTTTCGTTAAGGTATTCCACTTCTAATCGCGCCGAAAAGAGGTATTCGGTATCCGATATCTTTTCTTCAATAAAGTGCTCTTTGTCGTGTTCATCTTCAATTTCTCCGAACAGCTCTTCTACAATATCTTCAAGGGTAACCAAGCCAGAAGTACCTCCGTATTCATCAATAACGATGGCCATACTTTTTCGCTTTCTCGTCAGTAGGTTCAGCACCTCATTAATTTGTATAGTTTCGGGGATATTCAAAATAGGCATCAGTACTTCCTGAATAGTTTTGGGTTTTTTAAACATATCAAAAGAATGGACATAGCCTACAATATCATCAATGTTTTCGTTGTAAATAAGTATTTTAGAGAATCCCGATGCTACAAACGAGTCAATCAGCTTATCGATACTCTCGTGTAGCTCAATAGCCACTATTTCAGTGCGCGGAATCATAATCTCGCGAGCCTTTACACCCGAAAACTCAAGCGCATTTTGGAACATTTGCACTTCCGTATCTACTTCGTCTTTTTTAGGAGCATTCTCCATTTGTTCAGATATGTAATCTACAAGCTCTACTTTGCTGAAAGAAAGAGGAACATAGTCGCCTTGTGTTTTGAAGAAAGCTTTTAGAACAAAGTCCGAAATCCACATTACAAAACTCGAAAGAGGGTAAAATAGCAGGTAGAAAAAATAAGCAGGCACAGCAAAGACTTTCAGCAATTGGTTCGCATAAATCTGAAAGAAAACCTTAGGCATAAACTCCGCAGTGATGAGAATGATAAGGGTAGAGATAATTGTGTGCCACGCCACATTTTGGAAGAATGGAGGTAAGAGGGCAGTCATCAGTTTCCCCATTTCGAACCCGTAGACCACCAGAGTGATATTGTTGCCTACTAATAGAGTAGCCAGTAGCTTCGAAGGTTTGCGCGTCAGCTTAGAAAGAACATTAGCCAGCAGCCCGCCTTGTTTTTTTAGAATCTCAAGATGGACTTTGTTCGAAGATACATAAGCTATCTCAAACCCCGAAAAGAAGGCCGAGAGTACAATGCTGGTAAGGATGATAATGATGGAGAGAGGTGCTATCATAAGGCTATAAGCGGAGAGGTAGCCACTGGGCTACCTCTTTTTTGTTAGTTATTTTGTAGCTTTTGCTTTAACTACTAATGTAATTTCGTCGTCGATAAATTTGTCTTTCAAATCGTCAAAAACCGACTTAGAACCGTAGTTTACACCAAAATCTACACGATTGATTTTGAAAGGTTCAGAGGTAATGCTTACCTCGTGCTCACTAATGCTGATATGAGCAGGAAAGCTGATTTCTTTAGTTTTCCCTTTCACCGTAAGATTGCCTACAAGGTTTTTCCCATCGAAAGTTTTCACGCTGAAAGTAGCAGTAGGAAACTCCTTTACATTAAAAAAGTGGTCTACTTTTTCAGGGTCAGTACCTTTAAGGTGAGCTTCAAGGGTTTCTTTGCCCTTGCCGGCTTCCAAGTCCAATACACTGATGCTGTTCATATCCAAGACAAACTCACCAGCGGTGAGGGTGCCGTTTTCTACATTTAGCCCTCCTTCAGTGGCATTTACCGTGCCGTGGTGCTTGCCTGCTGGCTTGGTGCCTTCCCACTCTACTACCGATTCAGGAGCTACTTGGTACTCAAAAGTCTCAGGAGCAGAGATAGAGGTTGTCTCGGTAGCAACAGTTTCAGTAGATTGATTGTTAGAGGGTTGAGGGTTGTTGCAGCTCCCTAAAACAAGGGCTACCACTGTTGTTGCACTTAGAATGATTTTTTTCATTTACTGATTTTATTTTAAGTTATTTAAGCCGCAAAGATAGGGAGATTTTTTGGAAGCCACAAGTTTCAAGGCCTATGCCCACGGCGTTCGCATTTAAAAGCCTAACCCCCGTTCCCCCTTCCCGAAAGGAAGGGGCAATCCTCAAAAGTGACTTTTAAAAGAGAAAATATCTAATATTTCCTACTATTTTTTGTGGTTTATTAATAAAGTATAAACCTATTATCTTAAATGCGAATGCCGTGCCCTATGCCAACAGAGGGAAGGCGAGCGGCACAAAATAATTCACCTATTTAAGACTGCATCTATTTTTTCTGTTTTGGAGCCTTTTTGTAGAAAAATCGGTGTATGGTGAAAGTTCGCTTGTTCTTCACTTCGTCTCCACTATCGCTCCACTGTAGCGGCAAGATGCCTTTGTAGTTTTTTTTTCTTCTTTTAGTGCTTAAGTAAGGAATCAAAACGGAGTAAGGATTTTTGCTTTCTTCATTTCATTGTCTTTTATCTATATGGTCGATTGGTTTAAAAAACAATCAAACAGAACATTACTTTTTTCCTAAGTTCGTACCTTATGCCCATCTGTAAATCCTAAATAAACCAAAGACAGTAAAACAACACTAACTATTAGGCGGTAGCCAGACAGATTGATGCGAACAGCAACTTTGTTCTCGAGACTTGGAACTTCCAAAAAAACATCGTATCTTTGCCGTCACTATGAAAATACTTTACTTACACGGATTGGACAGCACACTGCAAGACGACCGCAGAGCAGTGCTAAACCCATATGGTGAAATCTTTGCCCCCGAATTGGACTATCGCAGCAACCCTCAACTCTTTAGCGAACTGATAGCCCAATACGCCGAGGTAGATGCCTTAATAGGTTCAAGTGCAGGGGGCTTAGTAGTCTATTACCTTGCACAAGCACTGTTGAAGCCTTGTTTGCTGCTCAATCCCGCTTTGACCTACAAAAACGAAATGCCAGCTACCATACAGCCCAACCCTCATTATGCGGCTTATATGCAAGTAGTAATCGGACTGCAAGACACTGTTATTAGTCCGTGGGATTCCTTGGCAGTGCTGCGCGCAGAGCTCCGCGAACACCAACCCGTAGAAATTCACTTGGTGAATACAATGGCACATAGCTATCCCATAGGAGTTTTTGAACGCGAAGTGAGAGCCTTTTTCAGCAAAATAACAAAATAGCAAATCGCATCACCATATTAACAAATCGACAAATTAACTAATTGACAAATTGACAAATTAAATATGTATCCATTAAGAAGAAATCGCCGCTTGCGCCTCAATGAAAGCGTGCGCAGCTTGGTGCGCGAGACCATCGTAACCCCCAATGATTTTCTCGTGCCTCTATTTGTAGTAGAAGGAAAAGGCATAAAGGACGAAATCCCATCAATGCCTGGTTATTATAGGTATAGTTTAGACTTGTTGCCTGCCGAAATTAAAGAATTATGGTCTTTGGGGCTCAAGTCAGTATTACTATTTGTAAAAGTACCTGAACATCTCAAAGACAATAAGGGAACCGAAGCCTCTAACCCTAGTGGACTGATGCAACGCGCTATCCAAACAATCAAACAAACAGTCCCCGAAATGCTCGTAATGACCGATGTAGCTCTTGACCCCTATTCGATTTACGGCCACGATGGGATTGTCGAAAACGGACAGATACTAAACGACCCTACTGTCGAAGCCCTTTGTGCAATGGCACTCTCCCACGCACACGCTGGTGCTGACTTTATCGCCCCAAGCGATATGATGGACGGCCGTATCATCTCTTTGCGCGAAGCCTTAGAGGACAATAGCTTCGAGAATGTCGGCATTATGGCCTACAGTGCCAAATACGCCTCTGCCTTCTATGGCCCCTTCCGCGATGCCTTAGACAGTGCCCCCGTAGATGCACAGAATATCCCTAAAGACAAGAAAACCTACCAGATGGACTGCCACAACCGCTTAGAGGCCTTGCGCGAAACACGTATGGACATAGAAGAAGGTGCAGACATCGTAATGGTTAAACCAGGGTTGCCCTATTTGGATATTGTTCGCGAAGTGAAGAATATGAGCGAAGTGCCTGTTGCCGTGTATCAAGTATCAGGCGAGTATGCAATGCTGAAAGCCGCAGCAGCCAATGGTTGGCTTGACCACGATGCAGTGATGCTTGAGCAAGTGGTCAGCATCAAGCGTGCAGGGGCAGACCTCATTGCCAGCTACTTTGCCAAAGAGGTAGCCAAACTTATTTAAGCCGCCTATAAAATTCACAAACTAAAAACACTAAGATTTAACAAATGAAAAAAACACTATTGGTATTTTCAGCAGTAGCGCTATTGGCAGTTTCTTGCGATGGCAATACTTCTAACAAGAGCAATGCCTCTGCTGAGCAGACTGCTACGCAAGCTACTACTCCCGCACCTGCCTCACAAGGCGAGCAGCATACTGAATACCCCGATTGGCAGACAAACAAAGGGATAGGCCCCGTGAAAACAGTCCAACCGCCTTTAGCTACTCCTCCCGATGCCGCTATGGCAGCCAGAGGCGAGGAGGTTTTTAATCAGTATTGCACCGCTTGCCATCGCCCTAAAAAGCGTATGATAGGGCCTGCAATGGTAGGCCTTGACCAAGTGCGCACCCCTGAGTGGCTGATGAATATGATCCTCAATCCAGAAGAAATGATTAAAAAGGATCCTATAGCGAAAGCCCTATTAGAAGAGATGGGAAGCATAATGCTGGACCAGAATTTGACCGAAACCCAAGCAAGAGAGATTTTGGAGTACATAAGAACAATTAAGTAATATTTTTTGCGTTTTTCACCAAAAGCACTATCTTTGCCCTTATTTTTTAAACAAGAATACTGATGAAAAAATTAATTGTAGCGGCAATGCTGTTGTGTATGGGCACAAAGGCTTTCGCCCAAGATGACTTTCCTAAGCACGAAGTAAATCTTAACATCTTGAATGTAATATGGTTAGCTTCAGTAGAGTTAGGCTATGAGCACTATATCTCTTTCAACCAATCATTGGAAGGTGAGATTTTTATTAACGACCAGTTTTCTTTTCTACCAAAAAAGAGTGGTGAAAAGTACAATGCTACTAGCTTCAAAGTAGGATATAACTATTATTTTGATTTAGATGGCAATTCAGGTCCTTACATCAATCCATTTATTAAGCAGCGTTTTGGAACTTTCAGATACGATGATGGTTCAACTACCAAATTAGATAGCTTTATCTTAGGAATTGGAGGAGGATACCAATGGAATTACAACGATACCTTTATAGTAGCTCCGTATGCCAATATTGCACGCAACTTTGGTAAAGGGGTGAATAACGACAACAAGTTTTGGGCAATCGAGCCTAATGTAGGTGTTAAGATAGGGTATAAGTTCTAAATCTCTTACACATTAGAATAAAAAGAGGCTACCTCAAAAAGGTAGCCTCTTTTTATTTGCTAATAGTAAAACAGTGCTTTTCCTGCTTGAAATGGTACTGAAGGTTCAGTTTAGAAGTTTGAGCTATTGATTGGGCAATAGCCAAACCCAATCCTGTCGAAGTATTGTCTTGAGTGCCCTTGTGAAAGCGGCGGAAGATTTGCTGCGCATTTAAAGGGGTAGCAGAAGAGGGAGTGTTGAGTATAGAAAGGTGTGTATGGCTCATCTCTATGCTGATGCTGCCCTGCTTGGGGGTGTACTTGATAGCGTTTCGCAGAAGGTTCGAGAGCAGTATTTCGGCCAAATAGCGGTTCATTGCGACTTGAAAATCGGAATTTTGCACTACTGTTAAGAGGAGCTGTTTGTACTCCAAAAGGTCTTGCAGGTCAGGGAGTATTGAGTTTAAAACCTCTTTGAAAGAGACTTTTTCAGTCTGCTTGAACTGCTGATTCTCTATCCGAGAAATCATTAAGAGGGACTTGTTCAGCTGAGTCATTCGCATTAGAGATTGCTTGATTTGTGATAGCTGTATGAGCTGCTCTTCAGAGAACGAGCTATCTTCTAAGAGCAGCTCTACCTTGTTCAGGGTGATAGCCAAAGGGGTTTGAAGTTCGTGAGAAGCATTCTCAGTGAACTCTTTTTGCTGGTGGAAGAGAGCCTCGTTGCGTTGCCACATTTGCTGGATATTGCTTTGCAGAACATTAAACTCAATTACTTGGGTTTTCAGCGGAGAAAGCGTATGGGCTGAGCCTACTTGGTAGTCTTGAATCTGTTTGAGGAGCATATTGAAAGGTTTCCACAGCTTTTGAATCAGCAGTAGGTTGATGACATACATACTCACTACAAGAACAACGTATAAGGCAGCCAACGCAAAGGCGAGGTTTAGCAGGAGATCATCGTCCAAGACCTCTTCCCATAGGCGGTGGTCGTCTATGTAAAACTCTTCGTAAATATAAGCCCCTAGTAGGAGTGTCCAAAGGGCTAAGATGATGAGAAAAGCAAGGGTCAGGTATCGCAGGGTGTAGTTTTTCAGAGAGATGTTCATAGCTTAGACAAGTTTGTAGCCTATGCCATAGACAGCTTGCAGGTCTATTTCAGCTTCGGCACTTTTGAGCTTTTTGCGCAGGTTTTTGATTTGAGAGTAGATGAAGTCAAGGCTGTCCGCTTGGTCTATGTAATCGCCCCAAACGGCCTCAGCAAGGGTAGTTTTCTCGACAAGCCTTTCCGGACGTACTAGGAAATAGTAGAGTAGGTCGTACTCTTTTCGGTTGAGGTTGAGCGGAATGTCTCCTACTTTGGCCGTGCGGCTTTCTGGGAAAAGCTGTACATTGCGCAAACTGATGACTTCCTCGCCTTGGAGGTGTTTGCGCCGAATGATGGACTTGATGCGAGCTAAGAGCTCAGCCAGATGGAAGGGTTTGGCCAAATAGTCGTCTGCTCCTTTTTCAAGGCCTAACACTTTGTCCTCAACCGAGTCTTTGGCAGAGATGATGATAACGGAATGATTTTTTTTGAGGTTTTTAAGCTCGTCTAGGAGTTGCATCCCGCTGCCATTGGGCAGCATAATATCTAATAGGATACAGTCGTAGTCGTAGTCAGAGAGCTTGGCCAATCCGGAACGATAGTCGGTAGCTGTTTCAACAAGGAAGTGTTCTTTTTCAAGGAATTGCCTAAGTGTGAGGCGTAGTTCTTTTTCGTCTTCTATGATAAGAATTTTCATAGGGGGTCGTTTTTGGGGACAAAGATAAGGAAAAAGTTCTAAGTGCCAACTTTTAAAGGGGCTGCCTTAGGCTAAGTGTACGAAATGGCAAGAAGAAGCGGTGTAGCGCTTTGTTTTCTCTTCCACTGTACGCTTCTTTTTTTGAATTTCTAAATTTGTACATCTGGCTTAGCATAGACTTATGGCTAAGAGTGAAATAAGAGCAGAGTGCAAGCTAAAGCTAACGTTTAGGCGCAGCTTAGCACCTGTAAAAATCTCTTTTTCCACTTGTGCTTTTCCATTTTTTTTGTACTTTTGTGCCGTAAAACATTTTTAAGTGTTATGGAACAGGTTTATATTTTTATGCTGTTCGTTTTCTTGGTGCTTGCCGTGATAGACTTGGTGGTGGGCGTGAGCAACGATGCGGCAAACTTTCTGAACTCGGCAGTGGGCTCTAAGGTGGCTACTATTCGTACAATAATGATTGTAGCCAGCGTGGGGGTAGCTGTCGGGGCAATCTTCTCCAGCGGGATGATGGAAATTGCCCGAAAAGGGATTTTTAATCCGCAGCTTTTTTACTTTGACGAGGTGATGGTCATCTTTATGTCGGTAATTTTAGCTGATATTCTGCTGTTTGACCTCTTTAACACTATTGGGTTGCCTACCTCTACAACGGTTTCTATTGTTTTTGAACTCTTGGGGGCGGCAGCATGTGTGGCTACTTTTAA
The DNA here is from genome assembly GCA_963519425.1 of uncultured Capnocytophaga sp. Classification (GTDB taxonomy): domain Bacteria; phylum Bacteroidota; class Bacteroidia; order Flavobacteriales; family Flavobacteriaceae; genus Capnocytophaga. The sequence continues at coordinate 18,806 of CAUQNY010000017.1, read as the reverse complement.
AACATTCAAAGCCAATCAGCCTTTATGGCAGGCGTTTGACTATATTAATACGGCTGAAGCAGGGAAAATCATTACGGGTATTTTTACCTCTGTAATCATTGCTTTTACGGTGGGGACAATAGTGCAATACCTTGCGCGTTTGGTTTTCTCGTTTCGCTATCAGGAACAAGTAAAATATGTAGGGGGTGTGTTTGGCGGTATTTCGCTTACGGCACTTACCTACTTTATTGTTTTTAAGGGGCTTAAAGATGTAGCTTTCATTCCCAAATCGGCTATTGCGTGGATGGATACAAACATTTTGCCATTGCTTTTGGGCTGTTTGGTGTTCTATTCAGTACTTTCGCAAGTGCTTATCAAAATGAAGGTGAACATTTTTAGGGTAATTATCCTCAGTGGTACTTTTGCTTTGGCAATGGCTTTTGCAGGGAACGACTTGGTGAACTTCATTGGGGTTCCAGTGGCAGCCTACCAGTCGTATGATATTTGGCACGTTTCAGGAGAGGCGCACAACGGTCTCTTGATGGGCAGTTTAGCAGCCAATGAGCTGAGTACCCCCACCGCGATATTGCTCTTCACAGGCTTTTTGATGATATTGACTCTTTGGTTTTCTAAGAAAGCGCGCCACGTGATTGACACAGGGGTGAACCTTTCTCGCCAAAATGAAAGTGGCGAAGAGAAGTTCTCTTCTAACTTTTTGTCTCGTTTTTTAGTTCGCATTACGGTAGGAGTAGCCAATGGGGTAAACTTTATAATGCCCAAAAAGCTAAGCGACAAAATAGACAGTAGGTTTGAGAAGGCAGAGGAAGACCCTAATGTGAAAGAGGAAGATTTACCCGCTTTTGACTTGGTTCGTGCCGCTATCAACTTGGTCGTATCAAGTAGTTTGATAGCGATAGGTACTTCGTTCAAATTGCCGCTTTCTACTACCTATGTTACTTTTATGGTCGCGATGGGGTCTTCGTTGGCTGACCGTGCGTGGGGTCGCGATAGTGCGGTCTACCGCGTGGCTGGGGTGCTGAACGTGATAGGCGGTTGGTTCCTAACGGCGATAGTCGCTTTCATAGGTGCTTTTATAGTAGCATCAATATTGTACTACGGCAGCGTGATAGGTCTTATCCTAATGATTTTGGTAGTAGGCTTCCTATTGATTCGCAATGCGATAGCCTACCGCAATAAACAGAAAGCAAAGGCGCAAGGCCGCCGTTTTGAACGAGCAGACTTAGCTACAATAGGCGGGGTAATCAAGGAGAGTTCTAACTATGTGTCAGAGACGATTTACCGCATAGACCAACTGTACAGCAAGGTGGTCAAGAACCTCGGTACGCAGGATTTGAGCAAGCTGACAAAGAACAAGAAGAATGCTAAGAAGTTGGAGAAGGAGCTAGACGAGCTGAAAGGCAATGTGTACTACTTCATCAAATCGCTGAACGAAAGTTCGGTAGCTTCGAGCAAGTTTTATATTCTTATCTTGGACTATCTGCAAGATATGGCACAGTGCCTAACTGCTATTACGCTGAACAGCTATGAGCACGTAAACAACAACCATAAGAACCTTAAATTTAATCAGCTCCGCGATTTAAAAGCTATCTCAGACAAAATGGAGAATGTGTTTAAGGCAGAGGCAGAGATTTTTAAAGGGGAAGACTACAGCAAGCTGCACACAATATTGGAAGAGTGTAAGGTGCTGAAAGATGAGGTTTCGAAGATGGTACAGAAGCAGATAGACCGCATCCGCACGACTGAGACGAGCCAAAAGACGACTAAGTTGTACTTTAGCATTTTGCTTGAAACCAATGCGCTTATTAGGGCAAATAACAACCTGATGATGCAGTTTGAAGAGTACCAGAAGCAGCAGATGCGTGCTCGGTCTAAATTTGGAACTCAGAAACGCATTTGAGAAGACTTTTAATTAACAGAACTAAATACTAAAAACAATGAGTATCATCATTGCAATAGATGGCTACTCTTCTACAGGGAAGAGTACCACCGCTAAAGCGGTAGCCCAAGCCTTGGGCTATGTGTACATAGACACAGGCGCAATGTATCGCGCTGTAACCTATTTGGCCTTAGAAAAGGGGTTCGCTTCTACTTCGGGCATCGAGGTAAAAGCACTGATGAAAGTTTTGCGAAAAACAGACATCAAATTTGTCTATAACGCTACTTTGGGCTTTTCCGAAATTTATTTGGACGGCAAGAATATTGAAAACGAAATACGCGGCATAGAAATAGCAAACTGGGTGAGCGAGGTAGCCAAACAGCCAGAAGTGCGTACCTACTTAGTGAATCTCCAACGAAAGATGGGCGAACAAAAGGGAATTGTAATGGACGGTAGAGATATTGGCACTACGGTGTTCCCTAATGCAGAGCTCAAGATTTTTATGACTGCCAGCGAGCAGGTGCGCGCAGAACGACGCTACAAGGAACTGAAAGCCAAAGGCGATAATGCCTCGTTTGAAGAAGTCTTAGCTAACATTCAGCACCGCGACCATATAGACACTACCCGAAAGGAATCGCCTCTGCGAAAGGCTGATGATGCCGTGGTGATAGACAATACACACCTGACGATAGAAGAACAGGTGCAGAAAATATTGTCGTTGATGGAAAAATATCAATAACAAATACGAGATAAGAAATACGAAAAAAGAATTATGTGTGAAAATCAACATACTTGTGGTTGCAACAACGCAGAAACGCGCCATAACTGGACGAAAGAAGAGGTAATGGCTATTTACAACAAACCACTGATGGATTTGCTTTACGAAGCCTCTACAGTACACCGCAAGTACCACGACCCGAACTCAGTTCAAGTATCAACCTTGCTTTCTATCAAAACGGGAGGATGCTCCGAAGACTGTGCCTACTGTCCGCAATCGGCACGCTACGAAACAGAAGTAAAGATAGAAAATCCAGATATGATGAGCGTAACGCACGTGAAAGCACAGGCGTTGCGGGCTAAATCTGCAGGGGCTTCGCGCGTGTGTATGGGAGCCGCATGGCGCAACGTGAAAGACGGGCCAGAATTTGAACAGGTGTTGGAAATGGTGCGCACCATCAACAAGTTGGATATGGAGGTGTGCTGCACTCTTGGAATGCTGACAGAGAACCAAGCACAACGCTTGGCTGAAGCAGGACTATACGCCTATAACCACAATTTGGACACTTCAGAAGAATATTACAAGGAAATTATCTCTACACGCAGTTATGACGACCGTTTGAAAACGATTGACAATGTGCGCAAGACCAATATCACGGTATGTAGTGGAGGAATTATAGGTATGGGCGAGGCCTTGGAAGACCGCGCTAGTATGCTCGTAGCCCTCTCTACACTGAATCCTCAACCAGAGTCGGTGCCTATTAACGCTTTGGTGCCTGTCGAAGGTACCCCACTAGAAGATGCTACCCCTGTAGACATTTTTGAGATGGTGCGTATGGTCGCAACGGCACGCATCGTGATGCCACAATCGCAAGTACGCCTTTCGGCAGGACGTACCCAGATGAGTCAAGAGGGACAGGCATTGTGCTTCTTTGCAGGCGCAAATTCTATCTTTGCAGGCGACAAACTGCTTACGACTCCTAACCCAGACATCAATGAAGATATGCAGATGTTAGGGGTATTGGGAATGCGTATCCAAAAACCTTTTGAAACACATCCGCAACCCAAGACAGTAGAAGCTGAAGACTCTAAGTATCACTCTTTGGGAGAAAACCCTAAATGGACACGTCCAGGGCATAAGATTGAGCGAAACGAGAATAAGAAGGCGCGCTCAGCCCAAGCAGACCACTAAGAATTTGCTAACTCATCAATGAATCCTGAAGTACTTAAAGAGATGATTACCACTCCGATGCCTTATGGAAAATACAAGGGGACAATGATAGCCGACTTGCCTTTGTACTATCTTGAGTGGTTTAGCACACAAGGTTTTCCTAAAGGAAAGTTAGGAATGTTGTTGGCAACAGCTTTTGAGATTAAGCTCAATGGGTTGCAGGAGATTATTGATAAACTAAAGCGAATCGGTTAAACACTTTGACAATTAGGCATTTTCCCGATGGCTCAACGATTGAAAAGTAATAAATTAAAAATAAGAATATATGAAAGGAATCGGACAGACTATGCTCATTTTGGGTATTTTGGCGATTGTATTAGAATTTTTTGGTTACGTGCCTAAACTCCTTTTTTGGATTTACGAATGGGGAGAGGGCGTAGCTTGGGGTATTAAGATAGCTCTGATAGTATTGGGAGGCCTTATATGGCTTGGAGCCAATAATATGGGAGCTGAAGGAGATGAAGAGCAAGCGTCTTAATCCATATTTAATAGAATACAGTTATGTTACTGAAAAAAGTTAACGGAAAGCAACCTACCTTTGGGGAAGGTTGCTTTTTTGCTGAAAATGCTACGCTTACCGGAGATGTAGTCTTGGGCGACCGCTGTACTGTGTGGTACAATGCAGTGATTCGCGGAGATGTAAACCGCATCAGTATAGGCGATGAGACAAATATTCAAGATGGCGCAGTGATTCACACTACCTACCAGACACACCCTACGACCATTGGGAACCGCGTATCTATCGGTCATAATGCCATTGTGCACGGCTGTACGATAGAGGACGAGGTGCTCATCGGGATGGGAAGTATCGTAATGGATGGTTGTGTAGTGGAAAGCCATAGTATTGTGGCAGCAGGAGCCGTAGTACCTCCTAACACGCGTATTGAGCGGGGAAGCCTATATGCAGGAGTGCCTGCTAAAAAACTGAAAGACATCAGTGAAGCTCAGTTGGCCATTATTAGGCGTACTGCAGATAACTACCCTAAGTACGCCAGCTGGGTAACAACAGAGGAAGAATAGGTGTTAAAAAATTTGGAAGGTATTGCTTTTTGTTGTACCTTTGAGGCTTGAAAAGTAGAAATAATAACATAAGTATATGAGAACCATAGACAATTTTAACTTTGCGGGCAAAAAAGCCCTCATTCGTGTGGACTTCAACGTGCCCTTGGATGAAAATTTCAAAGTAACTGATAACACCCGCATTGAGGCGGTAAAACCTACTATCGACAAAATCCTTAAAGATGGAGGTACCGTAGTGCTAATGAGCCACTTGGGTCGCCCAAAAGGAGAACGCAACGACAAATACTCTTTGCGCCACATCGTAAGCGAGGTAGAGAAAGTATTGGGCAAACCAGTAATTTTCGTTGATGACTGTGTGGGCGAAGCAGCCGAAAAAGCAGTAGCTGCAGCTCCTGCAGGCAGCGTGGTGCTACTTGAAAACTTGCGCTACCACAAAGAAGAAGAAAAAGGTGATGAGGCATTCTCTCAAGCCTTGGCTAAATTGGGCGACATCTATGTGAATGACGCTTTTGGTACTGCCCACCGCGCACACGCTTCTACGACTATCGTAGCAAAATTCTTCCCTCAAAACAAATGCTTTGGTTATCTTCTTGCCAAAGAAATTGAAAGTATCGACAAGGTGATGAAAACCGGCGAAAAACCAGTAACTGCTATCCTTGGAGGTTCAAAAGTATCTTCCAAAATCACTATTATTGAGAATATCTTAGACAAAGTGAACCACCTAATCATTGGCGGTGGAATGGCTTATACTTTCATCAAAGCAAAAGGCGGAAATGTAGGTAACTCTATCTGCGAAGACGACAAATTAGACTTAGCTCTTGAAATTCTTGCCAAAGCTAAAGCTAAAGGTGTAGAAGTACACTTGCCTATAGATGTAGTATCAGCTAACGACTTTAACAACGAAGCTGCTACTCAAGTAGTGCCTGTGAATGCTGTTCCTGATGGCTGGGAAGGATTAGATGCAGGACCAAAGACTCTTGAAAACATTAAGTCAGTACTTCTTGCTTCTAAAACAATCTTGTGGAACGGGCCTGTAGGAGTATTTGAAATGCCCAACTTTGCCAAAGGTACCATAGCAGTAGGCGACTATGTAGCTGAAGCTACCAAAAATGGTGCTTTCTCGTTGGTAGGAGGTGGCGACTCTGTAGCCGCAGTGAAACAATTTGGCTTTGAAAACAAAGTAAGCTACGTGTCTACCGGTGGTGGTGCGATGCTTGAAAGCCTTGAAGGATTGGTTTTGCCAGGAATCCAGGCTATCTATGAGTAATTTCAGTTAAATAGGTAAAAGGTAACCAATAGCCTCTTGACTATTTCTGTTCAGCATATTACCCAACAACAATTCTCCACACCCACTCGTGTGGAGAATTATTGTATTTTTATGTTTGAAGGTAATGGTACTTTTGCAGTAGAAGCTACAGAATACACTTACGCACCTTATACACTGCTATTTCTCTCTCCTTACCAATATTTCCAATGGCAAGAGGGCACTTGCCCTGATGCTAAACTGCTTCAATTTCACGGTGATTTTTACTGTATAGAGTACCATAAAAAGGAAGTTGCCTGCAACGGATTTCTTTTCAATGCGCTGTTTTTGCAGCCTCATATAGCCGTGTCGCGTGCTGTTTTTGATGAGATTGTTAGTCTGTTTGGCAAGATAGCCACAGAGATGGCAGAAGAGAATGCGTTTTCTGAAGCTGTTTTGCGTTCCTATTTGCAGCTCATATTGGCTCTTTCTAGCAAGGAAAAGAGCACCCTATTGGCAGAAAAGCCTTTGCAAACTGAGCATCAGTTAGTGGCAGACTTCCAACAGCTATTGGAAAAACACTTCATTGAGGAACGCGAACTTCCTTTCTACGCTTCGCAACTATATCTCTCTCCCGATGCTTTTAGCAAAAAGCTCAAGAAGCTATTAGGCAAAACACCTACAAAGCTTTTGCAAGAGCGTTTAGTACTAGAAGCTAAAAAACAACTACACCTTACTTATAAGTCTATCAAAGAGATAGCATTTGATTTGAACTTCGACGACGAGTTTTATTTCAGTAGATTCTTCAAAAAGCACGTAGGTCTTTCGCCTAAACACTTCCGCGAAAAGGTGGGTATTTCTGTTGTTGCAGGTCAGCCTGCTGAAATGTCTATGTAATCACCTTATTTGTCCATTCTGATTTGCTTGAAAGGTAGTAATTTTGCCCCCAGAAAATTAACATTAGCAAATTCATCTGTATGAAAAGATTATTATCGTTTTTAGTAGGCAGCGAACGCTGCTTCATCAACTTTATTAGGGTTGCTATCTTCATCGTGATGGCGTGGATTGGTGGCCTAAAAGTATGTCAGTACGAAGCTGACGGTATTGTACCCTTTGTAACCAATAGCCCTTTTATGAGCTTTTTCTACGCTAACTCTGGCAAAACGGCTATTGATGAAAATGGAGTAACAGGCGAAGCTAACAAAGGCAAAGAAGTAGCACAGTACAAACTTCACAAAAACCCTGAAGGTAAAATGGTAAAGGCTAACATAGCTTGGCACCAAGAGAATGGTACTTATGTATTTTCTTACTTTTTGGGGTCATTCATTTGCTTAATAGGTCTTCTTACCCTCTTAGGTATCTGGTCTCCAAAGATAGGGGTGCTTGGTGGTTTGCTCACTTTTGGGATGAGCATTGTTACCCTTTCGTTCCTCATTACTACCCCCGAGGTGTATGTACCTAACTTGGGAGGTGATATGCCAACCCCCGCCTATGGTTTCCCTTACCTATCAGGTGCAGGACGTTTGGTGCTAAAAGATATTATAATGTCTGCAGGAGGGCTTATAGCTGCTTCAGAAGCTGCACGCCGTTGGCTTAAGCAAGAAGGAAATTAAAACTATCTTTTTTCATATTACTAAAATGGAGAGAGGCTACCCCTTTTGTGAGGTAGCCTCTCTTTTTTTTATTGTGTAAGATGAGCCCCATTGGCGGCTCCTATTCCTACCACCTCGTCATAGAGACCTCCGGGGGGACGATAGTACACCAGTACGAGGTAGGTGTTTTCGGTTTGGTAGAAGTTTCCTCCAACCTCATTAAAATCTATTATATGGTCTGTCTCGGTGGCAAATTTATAGTTATAAAATCCTTGTTTAAGGAGTACTTTTCCTTTGAAAAGGCCGTCTTTCTCGTCGTAGGTAAGTAGGTAGCTATCGTTGAGCTGGTTGTTAGAGAACTTTCCATAGACGTATACTTTTTTGTTCCAAAAGGAAGGCTTCCCTTCTAAGGAGAAGTGTACCCAAGTGTAGTCGGCTTCGTTGCGAGGTTGTTGCCCGTTGAGGGTTGTTACTAAGAAATCGCCGTTGATGTCGGGATAGTAAGTGTACACATTATCAGCTCTGCTTGCATTGGTAAAAAGGACGCTGTTCACCAAGTTAGAACGCTCTAAACGGTATACTCCTGAAGCAGCAACTCTGATGTCCTTGCTATCGAAATAGAAATACTCATTTCCTGCCCAAAAAGCAGCTTCTCGGTCGTAGCGGTAGACTAACTCATTGCCCATAACATATTGTGGTTTAAGCTCGCTGATAGCTGTATCCCATCGGAAATTCTGTAGGATAGCTACTTTCACAGCTACATTGGGATTCTCTAAACGGAAATCTTTCTGTTGAATTGAAAACTGTACGACCTGTTGTGTGTCAAAAAACTGCAAATCGCGGGCACGTTTTACTTCGGTAAGAACATTTACTAGAGGAGCATAGAGTACAAACCGACGTGAAAAGATTTCTTGCCCATAACCATCGGTAATAGAAAGAAGGTAGTTGCCCGTTAGGGAGATTTGTGTGAGTGCATTTGGAAAAGTGATCTGGTAGTGAGAGTAGCTTTGCAGTGTACCATAGGAGTTGCTTTCGGGTTGAATAGGCTGTTCGTCAATTCCTTTGAGATATTCACTTTTCATTAGCGAGGAAGGCTCCCAGTTGGCATTGCAATGCGTGATTTTGTAGTAATAGGTTTCCTCATTGCTGCTGAGGTCGTCAAATTGTAAGGTGAAGGGTTCATTGCGGCGTACAAGAGGGAACTGGTTTTTGTCGTTGCCGTCTGCCTTGAAGATAATTGTTTTGATGTAGCCAGGGGGGGCTTTTTCTATTAGGGGTTGTGCGAGCACTCCACAAGGGAGTAGGAGTAAAAAGAGAAGCTTTTTCATATTTTCTAATTGACAAATTGGCTAATTAGGTGTGTAGGCAGTCCCATTACATTGTTATAAGAGCCCTCAATAGAGGTTACTCCTATGTGGCCAATCCATTCCTGGATGCCATAAGCTCCTGCTTTGTCGAATGGCTGATATTTTTCAATGTAATGTCTTATCTCTCTATCGGTAAGCTCTCTAAAAGTTACTTTAGTAACACAGTGATGCGTTCCTTGAGCATCATTAGTGGTAAAACACACCGAGGTTATCACTTCGTGGGTCTTGCCAGAGAGCGAACGCAACATTGCAAAGGCATCTTCAGCATCTTTAGGCTTACCAAGAGCTTTGCCCTCGTGCCATACAATAGTATCAGAAGTGAGGAGCACACAGTTAGGAGGTATTTGGCCTGCAAAAGGCGTTGCCTTTAGCTCTGCCAAATAATCAGTGATTTGCTCTCGTTGCAAATGAGCGGGGTAGGTTTCTTCTACAGGTTTGAGAATAATCTCAAAGGGTATGTCTAATTCTTTCAGGAACTGCTGGCGTCGCGGTGATCCTGAGGCTAAGATAAGTTTTTTCAAAGCTAAAGCCACACGGGCAATTAATGATTAATAAAATATGTCAGTAGTGTAATAGGTCGATTAGTCTCTTGTTTTTGTTTGAAGTTATTAGCTGTCTTGCAATGTGTGACAATGGTACTTTCTATTGGTTGATTGAAAAGCGTTGCCCGCTGTATGGTTTCAAGTATTCTGCTTCTAGACTCTTGTCTAACATTTGCTTCTCAAGGTCGCAACGATGCACTTCTCCTTTTAGATAGCGCTCAATCATTAGTGAAGCTATAGGCCCTGCTACTCGTGCCCCATAGTAGCCATTTTCTACAAATACGGCAATGGCTATTTTGGGGTCGTCTACAGGAGCAAAAGCGACAAAGATGGAGTGGTCTGTCAGCTGCATACGTTTGCCATTTACCCGTATAAAATTCTCTGCTGTCCCTGTTTTGGCAGCAATGTCTATGCCCTCAATCTGGGTGCGGCGGGCTGTACCTTGCAAGTAAGCCATATTCATTCCCTTGATCACAGGCTCAAAGTGCTTGGCATCAATAGTAGTGTGTTTGGGGACTGTGTATTCTTTAAAAGGAGTTACCTTGTTGTCAATTTTCTTTACGATGTGAGGGGTGTAGAAATATCCTCGGTTAGCGATGGCTGCCATCACATTGGCCAGTTGTATAGGGGTTGTAAGGATTTCGCCTTGCCCGATAGCGTTAGAGATGTTGGAAGTGCCATTCCAGCGGTTGGCACCGTATTGTTTGTCGTACAAGGCTGTGTTAGGCACTTTCCCTGGGCGTCCTGTAGGAAGGTCGCTACCTAAGAAACCGCCTAAGCCAAAACTACGCACGTGGGCATTCCATTGTTCCATCCCTACTGCCGAGGTAGTGCGCATATCTATTACGCGCTTGTAGGTGTTAGCGAAATAGGCATTGCACGAAAGAGCTATGCCGTGGAGTAGGTCGTTAGCACCTCGCCCACAGTGGCAGCGCATAATATGCCCTCCGTAGCGATAGCCTCCTCCACAACCGAAGATACTCCCAGGGGTAATAACACCTTCTTGCAGGCCAATTAGGGCATTTACGACTTTGAAAGGAGACCCAGGGGGATACTCTGCCAAAAGTGTACGGTCGTAAAGGGGTTTTCCTATTGAATCTTTGTCAAGAAGGACATAGTTTTTAGAGCGGTCGCGCCCCACTAGCAAGCTGGGGTCGAAAGTAGGAGCTGATATGAGAGCGAGAATTTCGCCTGTTTTGGGCTCTATGGCTACGATGCCGCCGTGTTTCTTTTGCATTAGCATTTCGCCATAGGCTTGTAGGCCTATGTCTAATGTTAGTTGCAAGGGTTGTCCCATTATAGGAAGGCTGTCTAAACTACCATTCTTGTAGCGCTCTATGGCTGCATTGTGTTTGTCTTTTTGGAAGAAGTGCACCCCTTTCTTGCCACGCAAAAACTCTTCGTACTGTTTCTCAACGCCACTGCGCCCTATCAGTTCTCCTGCAAGGTAGTAAGGGTTCTTTTTCAGTTCCCATTCGTTAACCTCGCTGATGTACCCCAATACATTGCCTGCGTTTTGGGTAAGGTAGCTTCGAAGCATACGCTTCTGAATGTAGAAGCCTTCAAACTTGCGCAACTTTTCTTGTAGTACTGCGTAATCAGTTTTAGAAAGCTGATGAACAATTACAGAGGGTTTTTTGCGAGAGTACTCGCGGGCTTTTTGAAGTCTTGCTGCAAAATCTGCTTTTTCCAATTCCAACAGACTGCACAGCTCTAAGGTGTCTAACTTTTTAACCTCGCTGGGGATTACCATCACATCGTAGGAGGGCTGGTTAGAGACCAATAGTTCGCCATTGCGGTCGTAGATGTAGCCGCGTTCAGGATAATCGTAAACAGTTTCTATGGCGATGTTATCAATGTTAGAAGCATTGCTGTCGTGAAAGACTACTTGCAAAAAAAACAAGCGCAATACGATGGCAACGGCTGCAAAAATGATAACTGCTGGCAGCAGGTATTTTCTCATTTCTTGGTGTTACTAAACAGGTAAATAGTTAGCAAACAAACGGTAATGGTGAAGATGGAAGCCCCTATGATTTTTAAAGTTGTAACCCACCAATGGGCAAAAGTAAACATTTCTAAAAAATAGAACAAAAGGTGATGGAGCACTACCATTAGGGTTGTGTAGCTCAGAACTTTCGTGAAAGGATAGCTCATTAGGTTCAAATCTTGATACTCAAAATTCTTGCCAAACACAATGTGAAGAATAGGAGAGCGAAGGTAGGCTATGAAAACAATGCTAGCAGCGTGTAGCCCACCTGTGTTTGAGAAGAGGTCTACGCTTAGCCCAAGCAAGAAGGACAAGAGTAGGTATGGCACTTGGTTTTCCCGATAGGGGGCTACTAGTACAAAGACAATGTAAATCATAGGGTTTACATACCCCCAGTACTCTATGTGGTTGAACAAGAGTACTTGCAAAAGGAGTAACCCTATGAAAAGAAATGTATTTTTTACCAGTGGATGGTTCATTTTTGATGCTGATTTTCCAAGGACTGTACAACACCCTTGTCCTTGTCTTCTATGATGTACACATACTCTAAGTTAGACATATCGGCAAAGAGCTTTACATCAATGAGGTAGGTATTGTCAAACTTGCTTTTCTCGTAATGGACAATTTTTCCGATAGGAATCCCTTTCGGAAAAATGTTAGACATACCTCCCGTTACAATAGTGTCGCCCAACTGTATGGGGGCGATGTTAGGCACTTCTAAGAGTTGCACTATATTTAGGTTTTTTGCGTCCCAACGCAACGACCCAAAATGGTATGTGCGCTTTACCATCGCATTGAGTGCCGACTGTATGTTCAGCAAACTCTGTACGGTAGCATAGCGCCCAGAAGTGTTCTCTATGATGCCTACCACCCCTTGGGGCGAGAGGACTCCCATATCTTGTCGTACGCCGTCTTTTTCTCCTTTATCTATGGTCAGGTAGTTTTTTTGCAGGCGGAAACTGTTCTTAATGATATTGGCCTTGAAAACGCTGTAACGCACCGAATCAGCTTCTATTACTGACAGCGAATCGGGTAGGGGTACTGCGCGCAACGCTTGTTGCAGTTGTAGCAACTGGCTTCGCAAGGTCTTGTTCTCTTCGCTTAGCTGCTCGTTTTGGATGCGCAAATTGAAATATTGGCTCCAATGGTTGCTGAAAGCGTACAATTTGCCAGAAATGGCATTTGCTGAGTTCAAGTAAGCACTTTGCGAATAGTAATTGCTGTTAAAAATCAACCCCAATGCACTCAAAAACAAAATCAAAAAGACGAAAAAGTCCCTCGTACGGATAAAAAACTGAATAATGGAATTCACAGTTGTTGCTAATTACCTTTTACTTTTCGCCTATTTTAGAAGAATGCTTTTAAACTTGTTGATATTTTTAAGAGTGATTCCTGTACCGCGTACTACTGCGCGCAAAGGGTCTTCTGCCACGTATACAGGCAGGTCTGTTTTTAGGGCAATACGTTTGTCCAAGCCGCGGAGCATTGCTCCCCCTCCTGCCATATAGATACCAGAGTTGTAAATATCGGCAGCTAATTCAGGGGGTGTTTGCGAAAGGGTTTCCATTATGGAATCTTCAATGCGCAAAATAGATTTGTCTAACGCTTTTACCATTTCGCGATATGACACTTGTACTTGTTTAGGTTTTCCAGTAAGGAGGTCGCGTCCTTGTACCATCATATCATCGGGTGGAACTTCGAGGTCTTCAATGGCTGCTCCTACTGTTATTTTAATGTTTTCAGCGGTGCTGTCTCCTACGTAAAGGTTGTGTTGTGTACGCATATAGTGTACAATGTCTGAGTTGAAGATGTCGCCCGCTATTTTTACAGATTTGTCGCACACGATACCCCCAAGCGCAATAACGGCAATCTCGGTGGTTCCCCCTCCTATGTCGATAATCATATTTCCTTTGGCTTGCATAATGTCTAAGCCAATTCCGATAGCAGCTGCCATAGGCTCGTGGACGAGGTAGATTTCCTTGCCATTTACCCGTTCGCAGGATTCGCGTACGGCACGAGTTTCTACTTCGGTAATACCTGAAGGGATGCACACTACCATACGCAATGAAGGTGAAAAGAAGCGCTTGCGCAATGCAGGAATCCGCTTGATGAGCATACTAATCATCTGTTCTGAAGCATCGAAATCGGCAATTACACCGTCTTTCAATGGACGTACAGTTGAGATGTTGGGGTGTGTTTTCCCTTGCATCAGGCGAGCCTCTTGCCCCACAGCGATTACTTTTTTGTTTTGCGAGGAGCGGTCTAGAGCTACAATCGATGGTTCGTCTATGACCACCTTGTCATTATGGATAATTAGGGTGTTCGCAGTACCCAAATCAATGGCTATTTCTTCGGTTAAGAAATCAAAAAGACCCATAGTTTTTTGTTCTATTAATGTTGTTGTCTTAAAAATCAAATAGTTACCGCTAAATGAGCAGTCTATTTAGCGGTGCAATTTTACAAAAAAAATATGAGGTGGACAAAAAAAAAGGTAATTTTATAAATTTTTATGATTTACCTTCTCTTTGTGGTAGGTCAAATGTGTGAAATTGGGAAAAGATGTGGTGTGTTAAGAAGGCAGAAGCTACAGTTTTTTTCAGTTTCTAATTTGTGAGTTAGGTCTATCTCTGCGGTTATTTTTCTTTTGTATCTATCAGAATTGTTACGGGGCCGTCGTTGCACAAATCTACTGCCATCATCGCTCCAAATTGGCCTGTGCCTACTTTCTTACCTAACAGTGTTTCTGTTTGTTGAATGAATGCCTCGTAGAGCGGAATGGCTGTCTCGGGGCGTGCTGCCCGTATGTAGCTGGGGCGGTTGCCTTTTTTGGTAGCTGCGTGTAGAGTGAATTGGGATACGATGAGGATTTCTCCGTCGATGTCTTTTACAGATAGGTTCATTACGCCGTTTGCATCGTCGAAAATGCGCAAGTTTACTATTTTGGTGGATAGCCATTGGACGTCCTCTTGACTGTCGCTTTCTTCAATGCCTACTAATATTAGCATTCCTTTGCCTATGTTGGCTACTTTTTCGCCTGCGATCTCTACTGAAGCGTGGCTTACACGTTGTATAACTACTCTCATACGTTCGTTAGTTGTTTTAGTTTTAAGCTGCTTGTTTAGCTACGCCATTAGTAGCCATAGCGCTCGCCCCACAGTTTTTTGAGGGCTTCGCGCAAAGCGTTTTCTCTTGGATTGTCGGAAGGTTCATAAAAAGTTTTTCCTTGCAATTCCTCAGGGAGGTAGTCTTGAAAGGCAAAATTCTGCGGATAGTCGTGTGAATACAGATAATCTTTCCCGTAGCCTAACTCTTTCATCAGCTGGGTGGGGGCATTGCGCAGATGGATAGGCACAGGGAGGTCTCCTGTCTGTTTGACTACCTGCTGCGCTTTGTTAATGGCCATATAGGAGGCGTTGCTCTTGGGGGAGGAGGCTAAGTAGATAGCGCATTGGCTCAAGAGGATGCGGGCTTCGGGGTAGCCAATGGTGGTAACTGCCTGAAAAGTGTTGTTGGCCAATATCATTGCGGTAGGGTTGGCATTGCCAATATCTTCGGAAGCAGAGATGAGCATTCGGCGGGCGATGAATTTTACATCTTCGCCTCCTTCAATCATTCGGGCTAACCAATACACGGCGCCATTGGGGTCGCTTCCTCGGATTGACTTGATGAAAGCTGAGATGATATCGTAGTGTTGTTCTCCTGTTTTGTCGTATAGGACGGTGTTTTTCTGCACGATGCGCAGCACGCTGTCGTTTGTGATGACTGCAGGTTGCCCTTCGGGAGTAGCATTTACTACCAATTCGAAGGTGTTCAGGAGTTTGCGTCCGTCGCCTCCGGAAAGGCGCAATAG
The DNA here is from genome assembly GCA_963519425.1 of uncultured Capnocytophaga sp. Classification (GTDB taxonomy): domain Bacteria; phylum Bacteroidota; class Bacteroidia; order Flavobacteriales; family Flavobacteriaceae; genus Capnocytophaga. Next base: position 3,381 of record CAUQNY010000017.1, on the reverse strand, counting down.
GGCTTCGGTTTCTTGTAGCTGAATGTTTTTGCTTTTCAGCAGGCTGTCGTGTGCAATAGCGTTGTGTAGGAGTTGTTCTAACTCTTTACGCGAAAAGGCTTTCAGCACATACACTTGGCAGCGGGAAAGCAGCGCAGGAATTACCTCAAAGCTGGGGTTCTCGGTGGTAGCTCCTATAAGCGTAATCCAACCTTTTTCTACTGCTTGTAGGAGAGAGTCTTGTTGGGTTTTGTTGAAACGGTGAATCTCATCGATAAAGACGATAGGGTTTTGCGCGGTGAAGAGGCCGCCGCTGTTTTTGCTCTGTTCGATGACTTCACGGACTTCTTTGATGCCTGAACTGATCGCACTGAGGGTGTAGAAAGCGCGATGACTTTGCTGTGCAATAAGGTGTGCCAGCGTAGTTTTTCCTGTACCAGGAGGCCCCCAGAAAATAAGTGAAGGGAGCAACCCCCGCTCTATCTGTGGGCGCAAGACTCCTTGAGTTCCTACTAAATGCTCTTGCCCTACATACTCTTCGAGGGTTTTAGGGCGCATTCGTTCTGCCAATGGTGTATTCATAAGTTTGTGTGTGGGGGTTACTTTTTCATCTCCTCAAATTTCTTAAGTTCATCGCGCAGTTTTGCTGCCTTTATAAAGTCCATTGCCATAGCTGCTTTTTCCATTTCCTTGCGAGTCTCTTTAATTTTCTTGTCTAATTCCTTGGCTGTAAAATATTCAGATTGGGCTTCAGCAACTTCTTTATGAGCGAAAGAGGGGTCGTAGTACACTTCGCCTATAGGGCTCTTGCTGAGGCTGTTTTCAATTTTCTTGTGCAGAGGTTTGGGCTCTAAGTTGTGGGCTTTGTTGTAGTTCATTTGCTTTTCTCGGCGGTAGTTTGTCTCGTCGATAGTGCGCTGCATACTATCTGTAATTTTGTCGGCATACATAATCGCTTTGCCATTTACATTGCGCGCTGCACGGCCTATGGTTTGTGTGAGCGAACGCGTTGAGCGCAAAAAGCCTTCTTTGTCGGCATCTAAGATAGCTACCAGCGATACCTCGGGCAAGTCTAAGCCCTCGCGCAAAAGGTTTACCCCTATCAGCACATCGAAGAGTCCTTTTCTCAGGTCTTGCATAATCTCTACGCGCTCTAAAGTATCGACATCGCTGTGTACATAGCGGCAGCGCACTCCTATGCGGGTGAGGTACTTGGCTAGTTCTTCGGCCATTCGCTTGGTTAGGGTTGTAACCAATACGCGCTCGTCTTTTTCTTCTCGCACGCGTATTTCCTCTACCAAGTCATCAATTTGATTTTGGCTGGGGCGCACCTCTATTTCAGGGTCTAAAAGACCAGTAGGGCGAATGATTTGCTCTACGTAGACGCCTTGTGCCTTTTTCAGCTCGTAGTCAGCAGGTGTTGCGCTCACGTAAATCACTTGCCGTTGCATATCTTCAAACTCTTCGAATTTGAGCGGACGGTTGTCTAAGGCGGAGGGTAGGCGAAACCCGTATTCTACCAAGTTTTCCTTACGACTGCGGTCGCCTCCGTACATTGCATGCACTTGGGAAACGGTTACGTGGCTTTCATCTATGACCATTAGGAAATCGTCGGGGAAGTAGTCTAACAAGCAGAAAGGGCGAGCGCCAGCTTCTCGTCCGTCTAAATAGCGGGAGTAGTTTTCAATGCCTGAGCAGTAGCCCAGCTCTCTAATCATTTCAAGGTCAAACTCTGTGCGCTGTTTCAGCCGTTGGGCTTCGAGACCTCTGCCTTGAGCCTCGAAGAATTCTACTTGCTTCATCAAGTCTTGCTGAATTTCCCAGATAGCTTTTTGTAGGCGATCTGGAGAGGTTACGAACATATTGGCAGGGTAGATGTTTAGTTGCTCGTAGCGGTCTAAGACTTTGTTGTTCACGGGGTCGAAGTCCTCAATCTCTTCAATCTCATTTCCGAAGAAGTGAAAACGATAGGCGGTATCTGAGTAGCCGGGGAAGACGTCTAACACATCTCCTTTGATACGGAAGTTGCCGTGCACAAAATCTGCTGTAGTGCGCGAGTAGAGGCTTTGTACTAAAAGATGCATCAGCTTGGTGCGCGGAATAACATCTCCTTTTTTTATGTTGATGACGTTCTTTTGGAACTCGACGGGGTTGCCAATACCGTACAAGCACGATACTGAAGCCACCACTAATACATCGCGCCTTCCGGAGAGCAGCGCTGAGGTAGTGCTAAGTCGTAGTTTTTCAATCTCGTCGTTAATAGACAGGTCTTTTTCTATGTAAGTAGCTGTTGAGGGGATGTAAGCCTCTGGCTGGTAATAGTCGTAGTAAGAAACAAAGTATTCTACAGCATTGTTGGGGAAGAAGGCTTTGAACTCGGAGTACAGCTGGGCAGCCAATGTTTTGTTGTGTGCTAACACAAGGGTGGGGCGTTGTACTTGCTCAATTACATTTGCAACGGTAAAAGTCTTTCCGGAGCCCGTAACCCCGAGAAGCACTTGGTACTTCTCGTCGCACTCAATGCCTTTTACCAACTGACTGATAGCTTGTGGCTGGTCGCCTGTGGGGCCAAAATCGGAGACAATGGAGAATTTCATACTTTATATTGAATTAAGATGATGTATATGGCAGTTAATCGGTGTTGAATTTCAAGCTACTTTTGTTAGGTCATAACGATTAATCTGTGCAAAAGTACTGTTTTTTTTCATCAATAACAAAAAAAGACTCTCCCTTTTGGGAAGAGCCTTTTTTCACAATGCATATAAATACTACTACTAACTCCAACTTTAGTTATATGCTTCTAATGTAGCTACTAAAAGCATCATTTGTACTTGTGTATTAAATTGTATTGTTTAAAAAATCAGCTTCATTAGCTTGATAAATAATAAGTAATTTAATTTTTTTCAATTTTTTATTTCAACAAATAAAAATAAAATATGCAAAAATATTTTCTATCTATATTGAAAATAGTGTGCCAAAAGGAGTGTTTTTTGAGTGTTTTGTTTTAAATATCTCACTTTCAGCATGAAACATTTTTGTTCTTTTGATGAAAGGAAAATAAAAATTACCTTTAATTACTTTGTTACACAGATGTTGTGTAGGGAATTGTGTAATTTGTTGTCATTCTGAAAATCTAATGTAGTTTTGTGATAAGTGGTGTTTTTTTTCTACTTTCGAACGGTTTGACAGAAAGTTGATTTTTCACGAAAGTAGTCTTGTTCTTCACTATGGCTTCACTATGTCTCCACTGTGGCTTCGGGATACCTCTAACAGAAAAATTTTCTTTCTCTCCTAAATTTCCCTAAATTCAAGTAATAAACGTGTTTAAACTTTTGGAGGAACTTGGAAATAAACCCTAATAGGAGCATTCCAATCCAAGTTACATCAAGATACTCATATCTC
>CAUQNY010000016.1:0-35408 GCA_963519425.1 uncultured Capnocytophaga sp. | reverse complement strand
AAGCTGTCATTCCGCCCCAGCAAAGTAGGGCTATAAAAATAAGGTTCTTCATAAAGCAATTCTTTTTGTTGTGGCAAAGGTACAAAATTTATACCACAAAGTGTTACAAAGTGCCGTTTTTCATTCGCGATGAAATTTCTTGTAGACTCCCCATACTCTTTTTCTTACCCTTTTCTTGCAGGGCTTGAATGGCTTTTTCTCATATTTTTATAGCAGAGTAAGGCAGCATCGTTTCGAAGATATAATAAGCAATAGTGTTAGCCCGATTTGCCCATACATTGCCATAAGAATACCCATCGGAATAATACCTATTGTTAGAAAACATCTTGTTGATGCCTTGCACAAAATTGCCTTCCCTTTGAGCAATAACTCCCTCTATAATAGCCGCTTGCTTATCTCGGTCTAATAAAAAGTCTATATAACCCAATGCCGAAGTCATCTTTTTAGCAACTGACTCTTCGTAAATAGGTCTAATCTCTTCAAGAGGCAGTACTTTTTCTCTTTCTAAGTCATTAATGGTCTCTTGTATTGTAGAATCGTATAGCTCTATTTTGTTGTTAGAGATGATATTCACTTCATTATTAATAGCTTGGTTGTAGGATTCAATCGCTTGAACTTCATCAGGTTGGAGACAATCGGTCAAGATTTAACAAATCATTTTTTAGGGGACAAAGTAATTGCTTCTCTAATTTGATAGCGAGCTTGTAGGTTGATGTAAAAGGTATCTATGGAGAGAAATAACTTCTTCTAAGTTTACAAATTTGCTAATTTACAAATTATTTGTACCTTTGTGCCGCTGATTGCTAAGCCTTGTTTTCCAATGAAAAAACAAATTACCAACACTGTACTGATGGTGCGCCCTGTGCGCTTCCGTATGAACGAAGAAACTGTCGTAAACAACTATTTCCAAGAGGAAATGGACTTGAAGAACGAGGAAATAAACCTCAAAGCCCAGCAAGAGTTTGACGCTCTTGCACACAAACTGCGCCAAATAGGGGTAAATGTAATAGTGATAGATGATATCTACGAGCAAAACACTCCGGATTCGGTATTTCCTAACAACTGGATTACCTTTCACCAAAACGGTGATGTGGCTATTTACCCGATGTTTGCTGAAAATAGACGTCGTGAACGCCGCGAAGATATTTTGGATAAAGTAGAAGCTGAAGGGTTCTTGATAGAAAATGTGTATGACTATACCGAAGCTGAAAAAGAGAATGTCTTTTTAGAAGGAACGGGGGCTATGATACTCGACAGAGTAAACCGGAAGGCCTATTGCGCCCTCTCGCCACGCGCTGATGAAGATCTCTTTATTGAGTTTTGCGAGGATTTTGAGTATATGCCTGTTATTTTTAGTGCTTACCAAGAGGTAGAGAGTCAAAAAGTGCCTATCTATCACACCAATGTAATGATGGCCTTGGGCAAAGATTTTGCTGTGGTGTGCTTGGATGCTATCACTGACAAAAGCGAGCGCAAGAATGTTCTACACCACTTGAAAGAAGACCGAAAAGAAGTGATTGTTATCTCGGCAGCACAGATGCACCAATATGCAGGCAATATGCTGCAAGTACAAGGTACCCATAGCACCTATTTGGTGATGAGCGATGCTGCCTACCATTCCTTAACTCCCCAACAAATAGCTACTATAGAGAAACACACCCAGATACTCCATTCGCCCTTGGAAACTATCGAAACTTGTGGCGGTGGTAGTGCCCGCTGTATGCTGGCAGAAGTATTTAGCCCACTGATTTCTAACAACTAACAAAATAAACAAAAATGGACAAGAAAGAATACATCAAAAGTAAAATCCGCGACATTGAGAACTTCCCTAAAGAAGGTATTATTTTCAAAGATATCACTCCACTGCTAATGGACCCTAAAGGGGTGGAGTACGTTGTAGACCTATTGGTAGACAACCTCCACGGACAACAGGTTGATAAAGTAGTAGGAATGGAAAGTCGCGGCTTTTTCTTCGGTATGCTCTTAGCTCAGCGCCTAGGGGCTGGTTTTGTACCTGTGCGAAAAAAAGGAAAATTACCCTACAAGACACTCTCGCAAACCTATGACCTAGAATATGGACAAGATGTGCTTGAAATTCACGAAGATGCTATCAACCCAGGAGAGAAAATTCTTATCCACGACGATATTCTTGCTACTGGAGGTACAGCTGAAGCGGTTGTAAAACTAGTTGAGCACTTAGGTGGTAGTATCGTTCAGTTAGACTTCCTGATGGAACTAGGCTTTCTGAAAGGACGCGAAAAACTTAAAGGACATCCCGTAAGCAGTATTCTTTGAGACAAGAAAAAGAAAGTTTTTTAGCTAATTAATAATCAATAGTTTAAAAAATAGAAAGAAAAAAAAGCCTTTAAAAATTTCTTTAACTAAATTTAAAAGTGTATTTTTGCGCGAATAAAAACAATGTAGTAATGAAAGTGAAAAATTACCTTATCTACCTCACTTTGTTCTTAATTTCTTTTTCTCCTCTCAACGCCTTGGCTGCTGAGGAGGAACCACTCCAAATGACAGAACTCATCAATGAGCATATCAACGATGCTCACGATTTCCATCTCTTTGACTACAATGGCCATAGCTATAGTATGCCACTGCCTATCATCTTGTGGACAGACAATGGACTAACTACTTTTATGTCTTGCCAATTTAACCACGACAACGAAGGGAAAGTGGTAGTAGAAAAGGACGGACAACGCTTTGTGCGCTTCCACGAGGAAATTTATTACGCTAATGCGGAAGCCCCTTTAAACTTTGATGAAAAAGGTGCTGTAACCAATGCGCGACCTTTGAACTTCTCCATTACTAAGAACGTTTTTTCACTTCTTTTGGTGTCAGTCTTGTTGCTAATTACTTTCATCTCAATGGCACACTCTTACAAAAAGAATGCAAAAGCCCCTAAAGGTATTGCAGCACTGTTAGAACCCATTGTGCTATATGTACGCGACGAAATTGCTATTCCAAACATAGGAGAAAAGCACTACGCACGCTATATGCCTTACCTACTAACTGTATTCTTCTTGATATGGTTTGGCAATCTCTTTGGACTTATTCCATTTTTCCCCTTTGCAGGCACCGTTACAAACAACATTCTATTTACAGGTGTATTAGCGGTGTTCACTTTCATCATTACGCTATTCAGCAGCAATAAAAACTATTGGAAACATATTTTTGCTACCCCAGGGGTATCGCCTTTCTTGGCCCCTATAATGATACCTGTAGAGATACTGAGTATTTTCACTAAACCGTTTGCCTTGATGGTGCGTTTGTTTGCTAATATGACAGCAGGGCACATCATCATCTTAAGTTTGATTTCGCTCATTTTTATCTTTGGCACAGTATGGGTTTCGCCTGTATCGGTAGTTTTTGCACTATTCATCAGCACATTGGAACTATTGGTTGCTATTTTGCAGGCCTATGTTTTCACACTGCTATCTGCTTTGTTTATCGGCCAAGCAGTTGAGGAAGAGCACCACTAAGCAAACAAGAACAGAATCTCTACAATTAACAAGTAACTATTTTTTAAATTAATACATTATGGTTTTAGCAGGAATTGGTGCTGGTTTAGCAGCACTCGGAGCAGGACTCGGAATCGGAAAGATTGGAGCATCGGCAATGGAAGGTATAGCACGCCAACCCGAAGCAACATCTAAGATTCAAAGTGTGATGATTATTGCTGCCGCTCTTATTGAAGGGGTTGCCCTCTTCGCGGTAGTAGTAGCACTCATCGCAAAATAAAACTATTTAAACCGTTGTACAACGGTTGGTTGTACGACGGTTTTAATTACATTAGGCAGATTGCTATTTGCCCCTACAAAATAAGAAGACTAATAACTAACGACTAAATAACAACTTACAAAATGAATTTAACACATCCTGAGAGTTTATTATTCTGGAATACCCTCATTTTTCTAATACTATTGTTTCTGTTGGCTAAGTTTGCTTGGAAGCCTATTATGAGCGCTGTAAAACAACGTGAAGATTCTATCAATCAAGCCTTGGAAGCTGCGGAGGAGGCTCAGAAACAAATGCAGAACCTAAAAGCAGACAATGAGCGCCTTTTGGCCGAAGCACGTGCCGAAAGAGATCTCATCCTAAAAGAAGCTAGGGAGATTAAGGATAAAATAGTTGCTGAAGCAAAAGAAGAAGCAGGACGCGAAGGACACAAGCTCATCCAACAAGCCCAACAGGCTATTGAGAGCGAGAAGAAAGTAGCCATTGCACAACTCAAAGATCAAGTAGCTGCGCTCTCTATAGAAATGGCTCAAAAAGTAATGCTGAACGAGCTCAGCGATGAGAAAAAACAAACTGCTCTCATCAACGAATATCTAAAAGGTGTAACACTAAACTAATGCTATGTACGGACAAAGAGCTGCCAACAGATACGCCAAGGCACTCCTGGAATACGCCCTTGCAGAAAATGCATTGGAAGCAGTGTTTCAGGATATGAGCCTAATGAACAAAACGATTAAGGAACATAAGGATTTAGAGCGAATGCTTCTCTCCCCTATCGTCAAAACTGCTGTAAAGAGAAATGTACTGAACAAAATCTTTACGACCATCACTCCTCAAACACAACGCTTAGTAGCCCTACTAATTGAAAATAGACGTTTGCCTATTTTGGAGGCTGTAGCCGAAAAGTTTGTAGTACAGTACAACGAATACAAAAATAACAAAGTAGCCGTAGTAACCACTGCTACCCCACTGAATGAGGCTAGCCAACAACAGATGCTGCAAAAAGTGATTAGCTTAACGCAAAATAGCCATATCACTATTGAAAATAAGGTAGACAAAAGCATCATAGGGGGCTTTATCCTCCGTGTAGGAGATGTACAGTACAACGCGAGCATCGCTTATAAGCTAAACAGATTGCAACAAGAGTTTCAAGAAAAACTTTTCGTCTAGATGTGTTTTCCTCTCTAAATAAGCAGCAAACTAGTATATTCCCAACTTGACTTTCCTAATGAAAGGACTTTTTAAAAGATTAAAATAGCGACTAACGACTAAATACTGAGAAAATGGCAGAAATAAAAGCCGCTGAGATTTCAGCAATTTTAAAAGAACAATTAGCACACTTCGATGCCAACGCCTCTTTGGAAGAAGTAGGTACGGTACTGCAAGTGGGCGACGGTATTGCGCGCATCTTCGGCCTATCGAATGCACAATACGGTGAGTTAGTAAAATTTGACAACGGACTAAAAGGAATTGTCCTCAACCTTGAAGAAGACAACGTAGGGATTACCCTTTTAGGACCGTCGACCGAAATAAAAGAAGGCGACACTGTTAAGCGCACAGGCCTTATCGCTTCTATCAATGTAGGAGAAGGCATTGTGGGGCGCGTGGTGAACACCTTGGGGCAACCTATCGATGGAAAAGGCCCCATCACAGGTCAGCTATACGAAATGCCTTTGGAGCGCAAAGCACCTGGTGTTATCTTCCGCCAACCTGTGAACGAGCCATTGCAAACAGGTATCAAGTCTGTAGACGCGATGATTCCTATCGGCCGTGGCCAACGAGAATTGGTGATTGGAGACCGCCAAACAGGAAAAACTACGGTGTGTATTGACACCATTCTAAACCAAAAAGAATTTTATGATGCAGGTAAGCCTGTGTATTGTATCTATGTAGCTATTGGACAGAAAGCTTCTACTGTAGCAGGAATTACCAAAACATTGGAGGATGCAGGCGCCTTGGCCTATACTACCATCGTAGCAGCTAATGCCTCAGACCCTGCTCCAATGCAAGTTTATGCTCCTTTTGCTGGAGCTGCTATTGGCGAATACTTCCGCGACACAGGGAGACCAGCTCTCATCATCTACGATGACCTTTCTAAACAGGCTGTAGCTTACCGTGAGGTGTCTTTGTTATTGCGCCGCCCACCCGGACGTGAAGCTTACCCTGGGGATGTGTTCTACTTGCACTCTCGCCTTTTAGAGCGCGCAGCCAAAGTGATTGGCGATGATACTATCGCGCGACAAATGAACGACCTTCCCGACAGCATTAAGCACTTGGTGAAAGGAGGCGGCTCTCTTACAGCTCTTCCTATCATTGAAACACAAGCGGGCGACGTATCAGCCTACATTCCTACCAACGTGATTTCTATTACCGATGGACAGATATTCTTAGAGTCTGACTTGTTCAACTCTGGGGTGCGCCCTGCTATTAATGTGGGTATTTCTGTATCTCGTGTAGGAGGATCGGCACAGATTAAGTCAATGAAAAAAGTAGCAGGGACACTGAAGTTAGACCAAGCCCAATACCGCGAACTGGAAGCGTTTGCTAAGTTTGGTTCAGACCTTGATGCGGCGACTATGGGAGTTATAGAGAAGGGTAAACGCAACGTTGAAATCTTAAAACAATCGCAAAGCGACCCTTATCCTGTAGAAAACCAAATTGCAATTATCTATGCTGGCTCTAAAAACCTATTGCGCGAAGTGCCTGTAAACAAGGTAAAAGAGTTTGAAAGAGAGTACTTAGAGTTCCTAAATGTATCTCACCGCAATATTCTGGATGATCTTAAAGCTGGCAAGCTCACCGATGAGATTACTAGCACTCTTGAGCAAGTAGCAAAGAATTTGGCAGAAAAATACAGTAAGTAACACTTTAGTCCAAATCCGCAATTATTTTTTTATAAATTGTAGGGATATTTCTTATAGTGAAGCAAGTGGTAATACAAAACAAGTGGTAATACAAAACAAGTGGTAATACAAAATATGTGACTCAGGACTATTTAAGTAACTTTTAATATTATGGGAAGAAATTTAGACAGAGGCCTAGAAAACAGAGTTGAAAAACAAAGACCTCAAGATAGAACATCAAGTGGAAAAGTGGATAAAGTAAGAAGAGAAACTTCAAAGGAATTGTACGACAATTTGAAACGATAGCCAAATTCTGTCCACATTAGAATATTCTCAACCTTATTTTGTTTCTCAATAAGCGGTGCGTTATCTACTTTTTCTAGAAACAAGGAAAATTACCTATGCGACAGAATTTGAATTCTTGTAGAATAATCAAGTCTGTATTATTAAGAAAATAGGGGTAGGCTATTCTTAATATAATTGTTAATTGATAAAATGGCAAATTTAAAAGAAATAAGAAGCAGAATTTCATCGGTGAGTTCAACGATGCAAATCACAGGGGCTATGAAAATGGTGTCTGCAGCCAAACTAAAAAAGGCACAAGACGCTATTATAGCAATGAAACCTTACGCTTATAAACTCAAACAGTTGTTAGAGCACCTCAGCTCTGCCTTGGGCGATGAAAACTGCTACAATCCTCGTAGTAAGGAGATTAAGAGAGTTCTCTTGGTGCCCATCACCTCTAACAGAGGGCTCTGTGGCGCTTTCAATGCCAACGTGATAAAAAAGGTGTTAGAGCTCACACAAAACCAGTACAAAAATCAAGAGGTACAATTCTACAGTCTTGGAAAAAAAGGCAATGATGTGCTGAAAAAGTTCGACAAAACTTTCAAAAACAACAATGAGGTTTTTGACAAGCTCTCCTACTCTGGTGCTGCAGCACTTGCCGAAGAGCTAATGGAGTTGTACACTTCTGGCACATACGACCAAATTGTATTGGTGTACAATAGCTTTAAGAATGCTGCTACTCAAATCCTTACTGAAGAAATCTTTTTGCCTATTCAACCTATTGCCAATGCAAAAGCATCGGCTACCGATTATCTTTACGAACCTTCTAAAAAGGAGATTGTAGAAGAGCTCATTCCGCGTTCGCTAAAAACACAGCTGTTCAAAGCTCTACGCGACTCGGTAGCTGCTGAGCACGGTGCCCGTATGACTGCTATGCACAAGGCTACTGACAATGCGCAAGACCTCAAAAATGAATTAATCTTGACTTACAACAAAGCACGACAAGCGACTATCACAGGAGAGATTATTGAGATTGTAGGAGGGTCTGAAGCCTTAGCATAATACACTATTCACAAACAAGTTTTTTACATTTTCTCATAGCCAGACTGCTCAAAAGTTTTTAAAGACTTTTGAGCAGTCTTTTTTAAGAAAAAAAGCAACAGAAAGTCCTTCGGTAAAAAAATCTGCTTTGCTGGTTGTAACATCCAATTAATTTTGTATCTTTGCGCACTTATTTTATTTAAAATAGAGAGATTTAATTTGTATGGAAAACAAAAGATTCAGCCGTGAAGGCAAAAGCTACCCTCAAAACAACAACAACTACAAAAAAAACAATTATTCTTCTAACGAGAACCGAGAAAAGAAACCTTACAATACCGAAAAGGCTCCTTACAACAAAGAGCAAAGAGATTTTAAAGGAAACTCTTCTTTCAAAAGAAATGAATATGGCGCTAACAGCGGTTACAACAATGGTGAACGCTCTAAAACACCTTTTAAGAAAGAGTTTAACAAGCCTTATTCGTCTGAAAATGGCTACAATCGTTCTCAAAACAGAGAAAATAGCAACTATCAACAAGAAGGTAGGAAGCCTTATAATGCAGCTTTCAAAAGGAACAATGAAGGCAAAAAGTACAATAACTTTCAGAAAAATGAAGGGTATGGCTCTAATGGAGGATATCGCAAACCTTTCCAGAAGAAACCTTTTGTTTCTCCAGCTCAAATAGATGATTATCAGCCAGAATCTCCAGCAGAAGTACGCCTAAACAAATACATTGCCGACGCAGGCATCTGTTCGCGTCGCACGGCTGATATGTATATTTCAGCAGGTAATGTTACAGTGAATGGGGAAGTGATGACAACCCTTGGCTACCGTGTACAACCTACCGATGAAGTGCGTTTTGACGGCAAACTTTTATCGTCAGAGAAGAAAGTATACCTCTTGCTCAACAAGCCTAAGGGATTCATCACTACGACTAACGATGAGAAAGGACGCAAAACAGTAATGGATTTAGTTGCCAATGCTACTAACGTACGCATTTTACCAGTAGGCCGTTTAGATAGGGCTACTACGGGCTTGCTCCTACTGACTAACGATGGTGAACTTACCAAGAAACTGACCCACCCTACCCACGGTGTGCGCAAGATTTATCACGTAGTTTTAGACCGCAAATTGGATTACAAGGATTTTCTAGCGATTGAAGAAGGATTATCATTGGAAGATGGCTTCATTCAAGTAGATGAAATCAGCTATGTAGACCAAAAACCTAAGAATGAGATAGGGGTAAAAATCCACAGTGGTAGGAACCGTATTGTACGCCGTATTTTTGAACATTTAGGCTACCAAGTGGAGAAACTTGACCGTGTAGTTTTTGCCGGACTCACAAAGAAAGATCTTCCTCGCGGCCACTGGCGCCACTTGACACCACAAGAGGTTATCAACCTTAAAAATCTACGTTAATCAGCCTCTCTATCCATTTGCTAATTGACTAATAACCTTTTGTTTTGAATAGAAATTTAGATCCCAACAAAGAGAACTACTCGGCGCAAGAGCTTGACATAGAGCGTGCTTTGCGCCCTTTGTCCTTTGATGATTTTGCAGGGCAAGAGGCTGTATTGGACAATCTTAAAGTATTTGTTAAAGCAGCCAATATGCGCCACGAGGCTTTAGACCACACTCTCTTTCACGGCCCACCAGGGCTGGGAAAGACTACCTTGGCACACATTTTGGCTAATGAATTAGGCGTAGGAATTAAGATTACTTCTGGGCCTGTGTTGGACAAACCTGGTGATTTAGCAGGGCTTCTAACCAACTTACAAGAGCGCGATGTGCTTTTCATCGATGAGATTCACCGTTTGAGTCCTGTAGTGGAAGAATACCTCTATTCTGCAATGGAGGACTACAAAATAGACATAATGATAGAATCAGGGCCGAATGCACGCACAGTTCAAATCAACTTGAATCCTTTTACGCTGATAGGAGCAACAACTCGCTCGGGCTTGCTTACGGCTCCTATGCGGGCACGCTTTGGAATCCAAAGCCGACTACAATACTATTCTACCGAACTATTGGCTGACATTGTACAGCGCAGTGCCTCTATTTTGCGAGTGCCTATTGAAGAAGAAGCTGCCATAGAACTTGCTAGCAGGAGTCGTGGAACTCCACGTATTGCGAATGCCTTGCTGCGCCGTATCCGTGATTTTGCTCAAATCAAAGGGAATGGCAAAATAGACATCGCTATCACTCGCTTTGGACTTAAAGCCTTAAACGTAGATGCCCACGGGTTAGACGAGATGGACAACAGAATTCTTTCAACACTCATCGATAAGTTTAAAGGAGGGCCTGTAGGAATCACTACTCTTGCCACAGCAGTGTCTGAAAGTGCCGAAACTATTGAGGAAGTGTACGAACCTTTCCTAATTCAAGAGGGGTTCATTGTACGTACTCCTAGAGGTAGAGAGGTTACTGATTTGGCCTATAAGCATTTAGGAAGAGTAAATCCTACCCTGCAAGGAACACTATTTGAATAATACTACTAAACCTATCTAATAATGAAGAAACTTATCCTTGCCATTTTGGTACTTTTTAGTGCAAAAGTTGCCTCTCAAAAAAATGACCCATTGCGTTTCAATCCTGAGAAATACACAATGGAGACGCTTTCGGAAGGAGGCAAAACTTTCAAAGTGCGTGCTTATGAGGGAATTGTGTATGTAGCACATCCTGTAGAAGCTGAGTACCAACAGTTGAACCTTTATGTTCCTATAGAGTACTTTGAAGGAAAATCAATAGGAAAATTCTCTGCCAAAACAGCTCCTATTTTCTTTCCCAACCAAATAGGAGGTTATATGCCTGCCAACCCTGCTAAGGCCACAGCCCCCGGCAGGAGCAATCGGGCTAATGCAGTGGCAGTAGCACTCTCAAAAGGATTTGTAGTAGCTTCGGCAGGAGCTCGCGGACGCACTTCGGCCACAGGGAAAGCCCCCGCAGCTCTGGTAGACCTAAAAGCTGCCGTACGGTATCTGAAATACAATGCAGACCTAATTCCTGGAGATATGAATAAAATCATCTCTAATGGTACTAGTGCAGGTGGGGCATTATCAGTTTTGTTGGGCGCTTCTGGCAATGACAAACGCTACACCCCGTACCTAAAAGCCATAGGAGCTGCAGAAACAACCGATCATATTTATGCTGTATCAGCCTATTGTCCTATCACTAACTTAGAGAATGCAGATATGGCCTATGAATGGCAGTTCAATGGAGTTTCTTCTTACAAAAAGATAATGTTAGCCTCGTTAGATTATAATACTAAACGCCAATATCTACAAGGAAGACTAAACGACCAAGAAGAGGAGATATCAGCTGAATTGAAAAATGCTTTTCCTGCCTACCTAAATGGTCTCAAACTAACTGATGCTAGAGGGAAAAAACTCGTTTTAAACAACAAACAAGAAGGGAGCTTCAAAGAGCTACTAAAACAAAAAGTTATCGAGTCTGCTGAGAAAGCACTACAAATAGGTGTAGACCTAACAAAATACAATTTTCTGACTCTCAGCAATAACAAAATAACCGATTTAGATTGGAATAAGTATGTTGCCTATATGGGACGTTCTAAGACACCTCCAGCTTTTGATGCGCTGGATATGAGCGCAGGAGAAAACCAACTCTTTGGCGATGAGAAGACCGACACTAAGCATTTCAGTCTTTACACTTTCAAAAAATCGGTAGGAATGGGCACTCTGGCCGACCCTAAAGTAGTAAGCCTAATGAACCCAATGACTTTTATTGGGAAAAGTAATCCAAACTTACCCAAATATTGGCGCATACGACATGGCACTAAGGACAGCGATACAAGTTTGGCTATCTCGGCTATTTTGGCCACTACTCTTGCCAATGCAGGTGCAACCGTAGATTATGAGTTAGCTTGGGATAAGCCCCACAGTGGGGACTACGATCTAGAGGAACTCTTCTCTTGGATGATGCTATAATCTTTTCAAGAAACAACAATGGATATTCAATTTAATAGCAACGAAGATTTTAACAAATTAGCTCTCAGTGAATTGCGCAAGCGCCTAGCCAAAGTAAAAGAAGGAGGCGGCGCCAAGAATAGAGAGAAACTACACAGCCAAGGCAAGCTTTCGGCAAGAGAGCGCATAGCCTATCTGTTAGACCCAGAAAAGCCTTCGATAGAAATAGGTGCTTTTGCAGGCGATGAAATGTACCAAGAACACGGAGGTTGCCCTTCTGGTGGAGTAGTAGTAGTGATAGGATATGTATCTGGAAAACAATGTGTAGTGGTAGCTAATGACGCTACTGTAAAAGCAGGAGCTTGGTTTCCTATCACAGCAAAGAAGAACCTCCGTGCCCAAGAAATTGCTATTGAAAATCGTTTGCCTATCATCTACTTAGTAGATAGTGCTGGGGTTTATCTTCCCTTGCAAGACGAAATATTCCCCGACAAAGAACACTTCGGACGTATCTTCCGCAACAATGCCCAGATGAGTAGTATGGGTATCACCCAAATAGCTGTAGTGATGGGCAGTTGTGTAGCAGGAGGAGCCTACCTGCCAATAATGAGTGATGAAGCTCTAATAGTAGACAAAACAGGAAGTATTTTCTTGGCAGGCAGCTACTTAGTGAAAGCTGCTATAGGTGAAACTATTGACAATGAGACCTTAGGGGGAGCTACTACCCATTGTGAAATAAGTGGCGTAACCGACTACAAGGCTTTGAACGACCAAGATGCTCTTGACCGTGTACGCCGCACAATGGCTAAAATAGGTAACTTTGAAAAAGCTGGATTCAACCGCAGCGAACCTCAGCCGCCACTGAAAAACCCTAACGAAATTTATGGGCTTCTTCCTAAATTGCGCTCTGAACCCTACGATATGAAAGAACTTATCCTACGAATGGTGGATAACTCGGACTTCGACGAATACAAGGAAGGCTATGGACAGACACTCCTCACAGGTTATGCTCGCATAGAAGGGTGGGCAGTGGGTATTGTGGCTAACCAGCGCAAGGTAGTAAAGAACAAAAAAGGAGAGATGCAGTTTGGGGGGGTTATCTACTCTGACAGTGCCGACAAGGCAACCCGCTTTATAGCGAACTGCAACCAGAAGAAGATTCCTCTTGTTTTTTTGCAAGATGTTACAGGTTTTATGGTTGGCTCTAAATCGGAACATGGAGGCATCATTAAAGATGGTGCTAAACTGGTAAATGCAGTGGCAAACTCGGTAGTACCAAAGTTCACAGTAGTTATTGGCAACTCTTATGGGGCAGGCAATTATGCAATGTGTGGCAAGGCTTACGACCCACGGTTAATTGTATCGTGGCCAAGTGGCAACATAGCTGTAATGGGGGGGGCGCAAGCTGCTAAAGTACTCCTACAAATAGAGACGGCTACCCTAAAGAAGAAAGGTGAGGAAATTACCCCTGAGAAAGAAGCTACACTATTCAACGATATTAAGAATACTTATGATGAACAAATTTCTCCGTATTACGCTGCAGCCCGCCTTTGGACAGATGCTGTGATAGACCCCTTGGAAACACGCCAATGGATAGCAATGGGCATAGAAGCAGCCAACCACTCCCCTATTGAAAAGCCTTTCAATTTAGGTATTATACAAGTATAATATCAATCTAAAATACTTTCAGCTTTCCCTTTGTACGCGTGGTACAAAGGGAAATTGTTTTTTAAAGGGGTAGCTAAGATATACCAATGCTCAGTTTGCCATTGCATTATTTTATCAGGTATTTTCTGTCCGTATGCTTCTTTCACTCTCACTATCATCTCTATTTCAGTGCGCGCTTGGTTAAAGAGACCTTTGTTAAGAAGAAGCTGAGCAAGTCGCAAACGTGTTTGAGTCAAGAATTTTTCATTTTTTGCCACACTTAAGGCTTTGCACAAGCAGGAAAAAGCAAGAGATTCATCAGTAGTCATTTCGCTAAGCAACTGCCATACCCAGCTCTCCTCTGGCTGCTTACGAGCAAATGGCAAGAAATGTTCAAGAGCTTTTTCTTCTTCCAAAAAAAGTTCTATCTTAGCTTTGAAGTAAGGAAGTAATGTGTAGGAAGGATGTTCCTCTATCCAATAGTTTAGAGTAGGGAGAAAGTTCTGGGCTAACTACTTGTTGGGTGTGTACTGTATATATCCCCAAGTCTCATTTATAGAGGCTTCTCCTAACAAAATGTGCTTAGCATAACCGATGTAGAGTTGTTCTGCTAAAGGCATTGTTATCTTCCCGTTGAAAATTCGAGGTATAAAATCTTCTGAACGCAGCCAAGGGAGACAAACATCTATCATCTGAATGTAAAGTGGTGTGTATTTGTAGACCTTGTGCAACTGTTCTACAAGGGCAGAAAAAGCTTGTGAAGGTATTGTAAAACAAAGATCTTTTAGGCTCTCAAAAACCTTGTAAGCATCCTCATAGTTAGGCCTTTCTTGCAAATGTAAGTTTCTGAAAAACTTTACATAGCACCACAATAGCGCATTGGAAATCATCAGGTCGGTAGGAGGTAGTTTTAGGTGTTTGACTCCTTTTACATTGGTTACAAAAGTTGCTACATCTACATCCTCGGCAGCTTGCTTGCAGTAGGCATAATATACCCAGCCCAACGACCGCTTATTATAGATATTGTCAGGGCTAACATTATATTCTACAATAGCCATCGTATAAGCCTCTTTGAGTTTCCCCTCCCTACAAAGCTCTCGCACTCGGTAAGCTGACATAATTCAAATTTGGTATAAAACTACAAAGGAGTGTTTCGGTATGTTTTGTTCGTTCTGAACTCGCTATCTGTTCGCTGCTAATCTGTTTTATTCTCTTCTTTCTTTCTACTATCGAAATAGAGTTTTATGAAAAGAATTATGTTCAACAGTGCCCAAAGAATGGAACTCAAATGAGCTTTTTTCTCGTAAAAATAGTAATAGCAGTTCAGTACTAAAAAAGCAAAAGAGAGGGTAAGGAGTACTAAAATTAACTTTTTATTCACTGCTATTAATTATTAAATATGTTTTCTTCTATTTCCTGAATAAGATACTCCTCTTGAGTACCTGTCAGCATATTTTTAAGCACAAAAGTACCTTTTGCTAACTCGCTTTCGCCTATCATCGCTACAAAAGGAATGCTGCGCTTATTGGCATAGTCCATTTGCTTTTTAATCTTAGCTGCATCGGGGTAAAGTTCTGCTTTTTTGCCCATCGCACGCAAACGTTGCAAAAGCTTCATACTCTGTAAGGCTTCGGCATTGCCAAAATTCAAACAGAGTACTTCTACAGTGCTGCTGAGCGAGGCTGGGAAGAGGTCAAGTTCTTCCATTACTAAGCCTATACGGTCTAAGCCAAAGGATATGCCTATGCCACTCATTCCTTTTAGGCCGAAAATACTTGTCAAATCGTCGTATCTGCCTCCTCCACCAATAGAGCCCATCTGTACTCCCGCAGGGGCAGCAATCTCGAAGATAGCTCCTGTGTAGTAGTTCAGTCCGCGAGCAAGTGTAACATCTAAGTCTAAGAAAGCTGTCTGCAAACCAAGTGCAGAAATTTGGGTTTCGATGAAAGTCAGTTCTTCAATGCCTTTTAGCCCTATTTCGGAGGTTTGGAGAATTTCTTTTAGAGCGGATAGTTTTTCAGCAAAAGTGCCTTTCAATGCAAAAATAGGTTTTATTTTTTCAATAGCTGCTGCACTGATGCCTCTTTCGGCCATTTCTTTTATAACGCCTTCTTCGCCTATTTTATCAAGTTTGTCTAAAGCGACAGTAAAGTCGATGAGTTTATCGGTTTCGCCTATCATCTCGGCAAAACCGCTGAGTATCTTTCGGTTATTTATTTTGATGGTTACTCCTTTTAGGTTCAGCGCGGTAAAGACTGCATCGTATAACTGTACAAACTCTACCTCTTGCCACAAACTGGTACTGCCCACCACATCGGCATCGCACTGGTAGAACTCTCTAAATCTTCCTTTTTGAGGACGGTCGGCACGCCATACGGGTTGCATCTGGTAGCGTTTGAAAGGGAAGGTGAGTTCGTTCTGGTGTTGCACCACATAACGAGCAAAAGGGACTGTGAGGTCATAGCGGAGTGCCTTTTCGGAGATTTGAGGGGTAAGCTTTTGAGGGTTTTTAAGTTCCCAATCTTCTTGTTTTACTCCTTGTGTAAAGTCGCCAGAGTTAAGGATTTTAAATATAAGCCGGTCGCCTTCTTCGCCGTATTTGCCCATTAAGGTATCGTAGTTCTCAAAGCTAGGAGTTTCGATAGGCTGGAAACCAAAAGCTGTAAAGGCTTCCTTTAGGGTGTTCATTAAGTAGTTTCGTTTGGCTACTTCGGCAGGCGAAAAGTCGCGAGTTCCTTTGGGTATGCTTGGTTTTTGTATTGCCATTTTAGTATTATATTAGGAAAGTATTTTTCTATTATATTCTCTAATTTATGATAGATTTAGAAGTGCAGAGAAAGTATAAGTTTATTTTTGTCAAACAAAACATCAATTTATTTTGTTTGTATATCTTTTAACAAGGCAAAAGTACGAAAAAATTGCTAATTGACAAATTAGGGTATTGACAAATTACGAAAAAAGAGATGTTCTACTTGTTCTAACAATTGTAAGCTACTAATGTAATTTCAAAAAAGTTGTTACTTTTTTCTATTTTTAAGTCGTTTGGCAGAAAGTTGTTTTTTGCTGAAAGTACACTTGTTCTTCGCTTCGGATCCGAGATGTCTCCACTTTAGCTCCGAGATGCCTATTACAGGAAATTTTTCTTTTTCTCAGGTGTTTGTTTTGGGAAATTTGACATTGCATTTAGGAGAGGTTGGATTAAGCTTATTTGTCTTTAAAAATTCTCTTTCTTCTTTTTCTAATTTCGC
Source organism: uncultured Capnocytophaga sp. (assembly GCA_963519425.1). Lineage (GTDB taxonomy): Bacteria > Bacteroidota > Bacteroidia > Flavobacteriales > Flavobacteriaceae > Capnocytophaga. The sequence continues at coordinate 18,676 of CAUQNY010000016.1, read as the reverse complement.
ACGTTTAAGCACTTGACAAATTGAAAAAATTTTGTATCTTTGCACCTATAATCACCATAATATAATAGCGAGCTTATGGGACTTAAATTTTTAGATGAAATTAAAGCAGGCATCCGCAGTGCCTCTTTGAAAAAAGACATTATTTGTTATTACATTAACAATGGCGACAATACTTTGGCCGACCTTGGTAAAGAACTAAACCTAAGTGTTCCTACGGTTACCAAGATGGTTGGCGAACTGATAGAAGACGGCATCGTAATGGATTTCGGCAAAATGGAAACCCCTGGGGGAAGACGCCCTAATATCTATGGGTTAAATGAAAGCTCAGGCTACTTTGTTGGCGTAGATATTTGCAGAGAATGCGTCAATATTGGGCTTATCAACTTTAAGGGGGAACTGATTGACGAACAAATGAAAATTCCGTTCCAAGAAGCGCCTCCGCAAGAACGATTTGAGCATCTTTGTCGTATTATCGATGAGTTTATCAGCCATACTGTGGTGGGCAAGGATAAAATCTTGAGCATAGGTATTAACCTATCGGGCAGGGTGAACACTCAAACAGGGCATAGCTACAGTTCTCTCTTTTTCGATGAGCGCCCTCTGACTGAAATGTTCGAGGAACAGTTGGGAATAGATGTTTCTATAGACAACGATTCGCGCGCTATGGCTTATGGTGAGTTCATCAAAGGGTGTGTGAAAAGTGAAAAGGATATTCTTTACTTGAATGTGAGTTGGGGTATCGGCTTAGGTATCTTGATAGGAGGGAATCTTTACTACGGGAAATCTGGTTTCTCTGGTGAATTTGGACACTTTACTGTATTTGACAACGAAATTTTATGCCACTGTGGCAAAAAGGGTTGCTTAGAAACTGAGGCTTCTGGAATGGCACTGCACCGCAAGTTTTTGCAAAAGTTAGAAAATGGGCAGTCGTCATTGCTGACTAAGAAGAAAAAGATAGAGCAAATTACATTAGAAGACATCATAGGAGGGGCTCTGCAAGAGGATATGTTGGCGATTGACCTTATTGAGGAAATAGGCAATACATTAGGAAAACACACAGCAGGTCTTATCAATCTCTTTAACCCTGAACTGGTGATTATTGGTGGCACTCTTGCCTCTGCAGGCGACTATTTCTTATTGCCTCTGCGAAGTGCTATCAAAAAATATTCGCTGAACTTAGTGAATAAGGATTCTATTATCAAAACTGCTAAATTAGGCAACAAAGCAGGTCTTTTGGGCGCTAGCTTGCTTGCCCGAAGCAAATTTATTGGTCTGATTCAATAATCTCTTTTATGGATAAACGACTTGAAGCCTTTGAAAGGCTACTGAATATTATGGATGACCTGCGAGCAAAATGCCCGTGGGACAAAAAACAAACGATGCAGAGTTTGCGGCACTTGACTATTGAGGAAACTTATGAGCTGGGTGATGCTATTTTAAATGAAGACCTACAAGAAGTGAAAAAGGAGCTGGGCGACCTGCTACTGCACATTGTTTTTTACGCCAAAATAGGCAGTGAAACGAATGCTTTTGACATTGCTGATGTGGCCAATAGTGTATGCGACAAACTGATAGAACGCCATCCCCACATCTACGGAGATGTAAAAGTAGAAAATGAAGAGGACGTAAAGCGCAACTGGGAGAAAATCAAACTGAAAGAAGGCAACAAGAGTGTTCTGGGGGGTGTACCTAAAAGCTTGCCTGCCTTAGTGAAGGCTACCCGCATACAGGACAAGGCTGCTGGTGTGGGCTTTGATTGGAACCACATAGACCAAGTATTCGCTAAAGTGAAAGAGGAAATAGAGGAATTGCACGCTGAAGTGAAAGCTGAAGATTCTTCGCACATAGAAGAAGAGTTTGGCGATGTGCTATTTAGCCTCATCAACTACGCGCGCTTTCTGAAAGTAAACCCTGAGGATGCCTTGGAGCGAACTAACAAAAAGTTCATACAGCGTTTTCAGTACTTGGAACAAAAGGCGTCTGAAGAAGGGAAAGCCCTCAAAGATATGACACTGAATGAAATGGAGGCTTATTGGCAAGAAGCGAAGCGTTTCTTTGCCCAAGATTGAGAATATTTTTGTAACTTTGCCCCCACTTTTTAAAACATCAACAAATGAAGAACTTTGTAGAAGAATTGCGTTGGCGTGGAATGATTCAGGATATAATGCCTGAAACTGAAGCGCACCTAATGGAAGGCTTGCGCGCTGCTTACGTAGGGATAGACCCTACGGCCGACTCTTTGCACATCGGCCACTTAGTAGGCGTAATGATGCTACGCCACTTTCAGAACTGTGGACACAAACCTTATGCTTTGGTAGGAGGTGCCACGGGAATGATAGGCGACCCGTCTGGAAAGTCGGTGGAACGCAACTTATTAACTGAAGAAGTATTGGCACACAATATTGCAGGTATCCAAAAACAGCTTGCTAAGTTCTTGGATTTTGAAAGCGAGGCTGCTAACCGTGCTGAATTGGTAAACAACTATGACTGGACTAAAGGTATTTCGTTCCTTTCTTTCATTCGCGATATTGGGAAGCACATCACGGTGAACTATATGATGGCGAAAGATTCTGTGAAAAAGCGCTTTGACCCGAACGAAAATACAGATGGAATGTCGTTTACTGAATTTTCTTACCAGCTCTTGCAAGGTTTTGACTTTTTGCATTTGTACCAAGAAAAAGGTCTTACGCTACAGATGGGTGGTTCTGACCAATGGGGCAACATCACGACAGGTACCGAGCTGATTCGGCGCATAGCGGGAGGAAAGGCTTATGCCCTAACCTGCCCATTGATTACCAAAGCTGACGGCACTAAGTTTGGCAAGAGCGAAGGTGGCAACGTATGGCTTGACCCTGAAAAGACGTCTCCGTACAAGTTTTACCAATACTGGATTAACACCTCGGATGCTGACGCACAGCGATACATCAAGATTTTCACGATGCTCCCTAAAGAAGAAATTGAGCAGCTTATAACCCGACATACTGAGGCTCCGCATTTGCGCCTATTGCAAAACAAATTGGCTGAAGAGCTCACTGTTTTGGTACACGGCCGTGAAGAGTTGGAAAAGGCACAACAAGCCTCGCAAATACTCTTTGGCAACGCTACCTCTAACAGTTTGCGTTCGCTAGATGAAAAAACCTTCTTGGAAGTGTTCGACGGAGTACCTCAAGCGGAAGTAAGCCACAGCGAGATAGCAGCTGGCTTAGATATGGTAGCTATCTTGTCAGGAAAAACAGGCTTCATAGGTTCTAACTCGGAAGCACGCCGCGCTTTGAAAGAAAACTCTATCTCTATCAACAAAGAAAAGGTGGCGGAAGATTATACCGTAGGTGAAAAAGATATGATAGACGGCAAATTTATCTTGCTACAACGCGGCAAGAAGAATTATTTTGTAGTAAAAGTAGTTTAATGTAATATTGGAGAGTAAGACATAGAAATGCTACCACTGAAAGACACGTTAAAACATCAAGGGATGCGAAGCCATTTGGTGGAGGAGCTGAGGAGAAAAGGAATTAAAGATGAGAGAGTTTTGGCAGCTATAGGAGCTGTGCCTCGCCATTTGTTCCTTGACAGTAGTTTTGAGTATCACGCCTACCAGAACAAGGCTTTTCCTATTGGTGAAGGGCAGACTATCTCTCACCCCTATACAGTAGCTTTCCAAACAGAACTCTTGCAGGTACAACCACAACAGAAAGTTTTGGAAATAGGTACGGGCAGTGGTTATCAGTCTTGCGTTCTGCTGTACTTAGGAGCAAGGCTCTACACGATTGAACGCCAAAGAAAGCTTTTTATGCAAGCCAAAAACTTAATTCCTAAACTGATAAGTTGGCCTCCGGCGCATATATTTTTTGGTGATGGTTATAAAGGTCTGCCTAAAGAAGCGCCTTTTGACCGCATTTTGGTAACTGCAGGAGCTCCCTACGTTCCTAATGATTTGCTCGCACAAGTAGCTATAGGAGGGCGGTTGGTAATTCCGGTTGGTAATAATATCCAAGTGATGACTCTTTACGAACGAGTTAGCGAACGAGAATTCCACAAAACTACCCACGGCAATTTTCAGTTTGTGCCGATGTTGCAAGAGAAAAATTAGTAATGTTCGGAACATAGCCCTCTAACAAGAAACAAAAAAAGCAATGTACCCAGTAGGTACATTGCTTTTTTGTTTTAGCTTATGCTAACTTCTATTTATTTGTATAGATTACGAAGTTCTTTGGCTGTGTCTACCATTGCATGTAGCGCAGCTTTGGTTTCAGGCCAGTGGCGTGTTTTAAGTCCGCAGTCGGGGTTCACCCAAAGCAATTCTTTAGGTACTACGCTGATGGCTTTCTTCATTAGGTTTGTCATCTCTTCTTGCGAAGGTACGCGAGGAGAGTGAATATCGTATACCCCTGGGCCTATTTCGTTAGGATATTTGAAGTCTCCAAACACATCAAGGAGTTCCATTTGTGAGCGTGAGCATTCTATGGTGATTACATCGGCATCCATATCGGCAATGGCTTCAATCATATCATTAAACTCTGAATAGCACATATGGGTGTGGATTTGAGTTTCATCCTTCACACCAGAAGCTGAAATACGGAATGCTTTGATTGCCCAATCAAAGTAAGCTTTCCATTCATTCTTGCGCAATGGCAAGCCTTCTCGGATAGCTGGTTCGTCTATTTGAATTACTTGTATGCCTGCTTTTTCGAGGTCTACTACTTCATCGCGGATTGCCAAAGCTATCTGCAAACAAGTTTCAGAACGAGGTTGATCATCGCGTACGAAAGACCATTGTAGGATAGTTACAGGGCCTGTAAGCATTCCTTTTACAGGCAATTTGGTAAGCGATTGTGCGTACTTGCTCCAACGTACGGTCATTGGCTCTGGGCGCGAAATATCACCAAAAATAATTGGTGGTTTTACGCAACGTGAACCGTAGCTTTGTACCCAACCGAATTTGGTAAAGCAATTCGCCAAAGTATTCCACCATATCGTTACGCTCAAACTCTCCGTGTACAAGTACATCAATATTAGCTTCTTCTTGGAAACGGATAGACTCTTCAATTTCTTTTTCTAACAGCTTGTCGTATTCGGCTTGAGTAAGCTCTCCTTTTTTGAAACGAGCACGCCAACTGCGCACCTCGTCGGTTTGAGGGAAAGAACCAATGGTAGTGGTTGGGAAAAGAGGTAAATTCAGAGCTTTGTGCTGAGCTTCTTGGCGTATGCTGAATGGGCTAAGACGTACATCATCTTTAGCGGTGATGCTATTTACACGCTCTTTCACTTTTTGGTCGTGGATGAGCGGTGATGTTTTACGTGTTTCTGCTGCTTTTTTGTTCTCTTCAAAAATAGCTTTTACCTCAGGAGTAACCTGTCCGTTAGCAATAGCTTGCAAAGTGGTAACCTCTTTTACTTTTTGTTTGGCAAATGCCAACCATTGTTTGATTTCAGGAGTAAGTACTTTCTCGTTGTTTTCGAGTTCGAGGTTACAAGGAGAGTGCAAAAGTGAGCAAGAGGTAGCTACGAGCAAACGATCAGCCCCCATAGCTTCTTTAGCTTTTTCAATCAATGCTAAGGAGTGTTCGAAGTTGTTTTTCCAGATATTACGGCCGTTTACCACTCCAAGAGAGAGTTTCTTATCGGTAGGAAGTGCTTTAAGCACTCTGTCAAGCTGAGCAGCTGCACGCACTAAATCGATGTGTAGTACATCGAAAGGCAAGGAGGTTGCTAATTCGGTATTGTTGTCAAGCGCTCCGAAGTAAGTAGTAAGAATGAACTCGGTAGTAGGGAACTTGCTTCTGAGCTCGGTATACACTTTCTTGTAGACCTCTACCGCTCCTTCTGGAAGGTCAAGTACTAGGTAAGGTTCATCTATTTGAATAGTTTTAGCACCTGCACTTACCAAACTTTCTACCAACTGTATGTATACAGGCAATAGACGGTCGGCTAAGTCTAAACGGTGAAAACCTTGTTCTTTTTCTTTTCCGAGCAAGAGGTAGGTAACAAGACCTATGAGTACTGGTTTGGTGTCAAAACCGTGCTTTTTGGCCAAATTGTACTCTTGTAAGGGTTTATTTACAAGAATGCGAAACTCTTGGTTTTTAGTAAACTCGGGTACTATATAGTGGTAATTGGTATCAAACCATTTGGTCATTTCCATTGCGGTGATGTCGATACCATTTTTTTGATAGCCACGTGCCAAGGCAAAATAACGCTCTAAATCGGGCAAGTGTTTGATAGGAGCAAAACGCTCGGGGATAGCATTTACTACAAAAGAGAAGTCGAGCATTTGGTCATAAAAAGAGAAATCGTTTGAGGGAATAAGTTCTACCCCAGCCTCTTTTTGTAGTGTCCAGTTATGTACACGGATTTTTTCCGCTACTGCCAAGAGCTCTTCTTCAGAAGATTTTCCTGCCCAGAAGGCCTCATTGGCTTTTTTGAGTTCTCGTTTCTCACCGATACGAGGATAACCTAATACGTTTGATTTCATATAACATCATTTATTTGAGCGCAAAGATACAAAAAAATAATAGTAATACGCAAATTTATTAACAATAAAATAACGTATTACTATTAATTTTAGGATATTTTTCTGTTTTCAATTCTATAAACAGGTAAGGTTTTAGGTTTGTTTTTTGCCTATTTAAGGACTTCCTTTACCTTATCGGCAGCCTCTTGAAATAGGATGGCTGAATGCACTGCTAAGCCAGAATTGTCAAGGATTTCTTTAGCTATTTCGGCATTGGTACCTTGTAGACGGACAATAATAGGAACTTTAATAGAATCGCCCATATTCTTGTAGGCATCGACAACACCTTGGGCTACACGGTCGCAACGAACAATACCTCCAAAAATATTAATAAGGATGGCTTTCACATTAGGGTCTTTTAAGATAATACGGAAAGCTGTTTCTACACGTTTAGCATCGGCAGTACCTCCTACATCAAGGAAGTTGGCAGGGGAACCTCCTGCTTGCTTAATCAAATCCATTGTGGCCATTGCGAGTCCTGCTCCGTTCACCATACACCCTACATTCCCATCAAGAGCAACGTAGTTGAGCCCTACTGCTTTCGCTTCAACTTCGATTGGGTTCTCTTCCCTAATGTCGCGATAGGCGGCGTACTCAGTATGGCGATAGAGAGCATTGTCGTCTAATACAACTTTGGCATCAACAGCAAGAATTTTGTCGTCGGAAGTTTTAAGTACGGGGTTAATTTCAAAAAGACTAGCATCGGAAGCTACATAGGCTTTATAGAGTGCTGTAACGAACTTAACCATTTCTTTTTGAGCATCGCCTACGAGGCCTAAATTGAAAGCTATTTGGCGTGCTTGGAAAGGCAAAAGTCCGACTGCTGGGTCTATTTCTTCAGTAAAGATGAGGTGAGGTGTTTGGGCCGCAACCGTTTCGATATCCATTCCGCCTTCGGTAGAGTACATAATCATATTCTTACCTTTAGCACGATTGAGAAGTACGGACATATAGAACTCTTTGGTAGGGCTTTCACCTGGGTAATAGACATCTTCTGCAATGAGCACCTGATGTACTTCTTTGCCCGTAGGAGGGGTTTGTGGGGTAATGAGGTGCATTCCGATGATTTGAGAAGCCAATGGAGCAACCTCTTTAAGGCCTTTAGCTAATTTTACTCCACCGCCTTTTCCACGCCCTCCTGCGTGTATTTGAGCTTTCACTACATACCACTGTGTACCTGTAGTTTCGGTGAGCTGTTTGGCAGCTTCTTCTGCTTCGGACGCAGTGTGGGCTACTATTCCACGCTGAATGCGGACTCCAAAACTGGAGAGAATTTCCTTTCCTTGATATTCGTGTAAATTCATTATTGAGTAATTTAAAAACTTTTCGACAAAAATAGGAATTATTTTGTAATTTAAAAACTTTTGCTACAATATTTTTTTTGTACCTTTGCACTACAAACAGAAAAATAATGCAAGAAACATATCTTTTAGCCATTGAATCGTCGTGCGATGACACCTCAGCATCAGTACTTTACAACAACAAAGTACTTTCTAATGAGGTAGCGAACCAAGAGGTACACAAGCAGTATGGTGGGGTGGTGCCCGAACTGGCCTCGCGTGCACATTTGCAAAATATTGTGCCTGTGGTGGCACAAGCCTTGAAAAAAGCAGGGGTGCACAAGGAACAACTTTCAGCTATTGCCTTTACAAGAGGCCCTGGCCTAATGGGCTCGTTATTGGTAGGAACCTCGTTTGCAAAATCAATGGCAATGGGGTTGGGCATTCCTCTGATAGAAGTGAACCATATGCAGGCGCACATCCTTGCTCATTTCATAGACGAGGGGCAAGCTAAGCCTCAATTTCCATTCTTAGCTCTGACTATCAGTGGTGGACATACGCAAATTGTAAAGGTGAAAAGTTTTTTCGAGATGGAAGTGTTAGGAGAAACTCTTGACGATGCGGTGGGTGAAGCCTTTGACAAGACAGCTAAGATTTTAGGCCTTCCGTACCCTGGGGGGCCGCTAATAGACCGCTATGCACAAGAGGGGAACCCCAAAGCTTTTAGCTTCTCTCAGCCTAACATCCAAGGGTTGAATTTTAGTTTTTCAGGGCTTAAGACGGGGATCTTGTATTTCATACAGAAACAAACGCAAGAAGACCCCGCTTTCGTAGAGAAGCATTTGGCTGACATTTGTGCATCGGTACAAGAGACTATTATAAGTATCTTAATGAAGAAAGTGAAGAAGGCAGTGCAACAGACTGGTATTAAGCAAGTAGCTATAGGCGGAGGAGTGTCGGCCAATTCAGGTATCAGAAAAGCTCTCAAAGCAATGGGAGAGCAATATGGTTGGGAGACTTTCGTTCCTAAATTTGACTATTGTACGGACAATGCTGCTATGGTAGGGATTGTGGGATATTACAAGTTTTTGGAAGGACAATTCAGTGCACAAGCTGTAACAGCACAACCTCGCCTATCAATTTCTAAAGAGTAGGCAAGAAAAAACTCATATCTTTATAGAGCAAATGCCCGTACAAAAATATGAGTCAAAAAAAGTAACAAATAAAACTCTAATGGTCTTTTACAATTACAAATTGAGCTTTTGAGCCTGTGGCTAAGTTCCAGACATTGCGGGCAATAGTATTGCCTTTGTCGTCGAGTACCATAAACTCGGCTGTATTAGGGCCTGACTCGCCTTGGTTGAGAGCGAGAAACTCAATTTTGTTAAACCCCTGTTTGAGTTCGATTTTAAATCCTCTGAACTCTCCGAGGAGGAAAATGTCGCGAACTTGCTCCTGTTCATTCACATAAATACTCACGCGGTCACCATCAATAGCAGCGAAGTCGCGACAATAAACATTTACGAACTGACCGTTATTAGCAAAGTCGCCAAAGAATTGGTTGCCTTTTGGGGCTTCGTAATCTTCCTTTTGGTGGTCGTTGAGTGCTTGGTAATTGGGTTTAAACTCTATCTTCCGATGTACCAAGTTGCTTTTTCCTGTAAAGTCGATTTGCTTTTCAGGGAGTTTCATCCAGTTGTTTTCCTCGTTTTTAGATGTGAGGGGAAGAGAAAGTAAGCTACCTTTCTGCTGGAGCTCTGGAGCTTTTTCGAGTGGGACAACAATAGGCACTTGCCTTCGTTGTGTTTCAAAAGGTTGTGCCTGAGCGGCTAAGGCACCCAAGAACAAACATAAGAACCAAGCACATTGTTTCATATCGTTTAGGTGTTTCTTTTTGTATAGCTATAATTGTGCCAAAAGTTTGTTTTCTGACTATTATTTTATAACTTTGCGGTTCATTTATATTTAATTCTTATGAAAAACATTACATTATTTGTAGCGTTGTCGTCCTTTTTTGTAGCGACGGCACAAGACGATTTGATTAAATCGGTAGCGGCAAACCAATCGGCTAACGCAGGGTTTAAGTTTAGTACTGTTATCAACTTAGAGCGTACCGATGTGAAAGACCAAGGTAGCAGTGGAACTTGCTGGAGCTATGCAGGGGCTTCTTTCTTGGAAAGCGAAATGGCACGTATGGGCAAAAAGCCTATTGACCTTGCTGAAATCTACACTGCTCGCAATACGTACATAGAGAAAGCTAAACAGTACGTACGTATGCACGGCAATCTAGATTACGGACAAGGAGGCGAACTGCACGATGTAATAAATATGTATGCCAAATACGGTGCTGTGCCACAATATGTATACACTGGGCTACAATACGGCACTACACGCAACGACTTTGGAGAACTACACGCTATCTTAAAAGGGTTCTTGACTGGATTGGTGAACAGAGATAAAGTGAAAATGCTGACTCCTAACTGGCTTCCTGCTTTCACAGCTACTATTGACGCCTATTTAGGTACAGTGCCCGACAGTTTCTTGTTTGAAGGTAAGAAGTACACCCCTGAAACTTTTGCTAAGGAACGGGTAGGAATCAATCCTAATGAATACATTGAAATGGTAGCCTATGCTGACCAGCCCCTCTACCAAAATACTTTTATGGCAGTACCTGACAACTGGAGCTTTGCTCACGCCTACAACATTGCAATGACTGACATTACAAAAACTATTGACAATGCCTTGAAAAAGGGGTATACAGTAGCGTGGGCTGCTGATGTGAGTGAACGCTATTTCAGTTGGAAAAACGGGGTAGCTTTTGTACCAGAAAAAGAGGTTTCGGAAATGACTTCTGATGAGATTGCAAACCTTTTTGTAGCCCCTCCTACTACCGAACGCGTGATTACACCAGAGATGCGCCAGCGAGACTTTGACAATTATCAAACTACTGATGACCACGCTATGCACATTGTTGGTCTAGCTAAAGACCAAAATGGACGCGAATACTACATCGTGAAAAACTCTTGGGGAATGCGCAACGATTACTCAGGATACTTATACGTAACCAAAGCTTTTGTTCAGTTTAAAACTACTGCTTTGATGCTTCACAAAGGTGGGGTACCTACTGAGATAATTAAAAACTGGAGTAAATAATTTGCCAATTAGTCGATTTGCCAATTTGCAAATTAGTTAATATAAAAGAGGCTGTTTCGATATGAAACAGCCTCTTTTTTTGTCTTATTTAATTGTTATTTGCCTGCTTGTTTTTCAGCATCTGCTTTCATCTTTTCGTTAGGCACGATTATTACATTCACGCGGCGGTTTTTAGCACGCCCTTCGGGAGTAGCATTGTCGGCTACAGGATTTTCTTTTCCATACCATTTGGTAGTAAAACGGCTTGCTACTAATCCTTTGCTAGTAAAATAGTTGGTTACAGCTTGTGCACGACGTTTAGAGAGCCCCATATTGTATTCGGCTTTTCCTACGCTATCTGTGTAGCCAGCTACTAAAACATTGGTTTCAGGATACTCATTCAAAATAGACACTAATTTGTCTAAAGTTTCTTTTGATTTCTGATTGATGTCGTGTTTAGCTGTAGCAAAGTACACACCACTATTTTCATCAAAAGTAACTACAATTCCGTCGTCTACACGTTTTACTTCTGCGCCAGGGATTTCTTCTTCTATTTTCTTAGCTTGTTTATCCATTTGGTTGCCAATTACAGCACCCGCAGCTCCTCCTACTACGGTACCCAATACTGCTCCAAGCTCGCTATTCTGCCCATCGCCTAAATTGTTTCCTAAAATAGCTCCTAACAAGCCACCTGCAGCTGCCCCTATAACGGCACCACGTTGGGCTTTATTAGTGTTGTTGTAAGCTTCGCAACCCGAAAGAAGCACTGCTGCCGCTAAGGCTAATACTACAAATCTTTTCATCTTTTCTTCTCTGTGTTATTGTTATTAATTATTTTACAAAGTTCATTGAGATAACAAAAGGTTTGCCATCTACTCTCACTGTTTGTTCCCATACCATAGCATCGTCTGATAGGCTTGCTAAGTGCAAACGAATACCAGCATTGGTCTCTGAAACATATTTCTCATTGGTAGGTTTCAACAAGAAATCGTAGTATCCTGTAGCCTTATCAATTTGTTGTACTACAAAGATAAAGTTTCTTTGCCCTGTAGAACAGCTGTTCGTGTTGATGGTATAATGACCACGATTGTTGTTAGGAACAAACTTCCAAGTACTTCCTTCAAAGCATTCTTTAGAAGTGTCGTTCAAAAGCGTAATATCAAATTTTCCTGTTTGATTGTAAGTAATGGATTTAAGAGTCCATTCGCCTTTGATTGCCTTGTTAGCAATATTGGTTTCTTTAGGTTTGGCAGTCATAGAAGAACTTGAACTACTGCTTTTGCAAGCCACTAGCAAGGCTGCCATTACAAATAAAAGTGCAATTTTTTTCATTTTAAATCTATTTTGTTTGGGTGCAAAAATACGTTTTTTTTCCAACTGGCACAATAATTAACGAAACATTAACATTCTACTACCAAGTTGTCATAAGCTAAAAAAACATTCTGTGGCAACCGCTGCTGTACTTGCTGATGAAATCCAAAGGTTTGGCTGATGTGTGTTAAGTAAGTTCGCTGCGGCTTAAGTTGTCTAACAATATCTAAAGCCTCTACAAGATTAAGGTGAGTAGGGTGTGCTTCGTCGCGAAGGCAATTGAGCACTAATACCTCTAAGCCGTGGAGTTTTAGCAACTCTTCGTCGGTAATGTACTTAACATCGGTAAGGTAGGCAATATGTTCTATGCGGTAGCCTAGTATGGGCAGACTGCCGTGCATTACTTGTATGGGGAGCACTGTTTTGCCACACAACACAAAAGGTGCTTCTGTTAGCTCGTGTGCCACTACCGAAGGAGCTCCCTCGTACCTATTTTCAGTAGCAAATATGTAGGCAAAGCGAGTGCGCAGCTGCTGCATTACTCTGGGAAGCGCATAGATAGGCATATCGCCTTGCAATTTCACAAAAGGGCGAATATCGTCTAACCCTGCTGTATGGTCAGCATGTTCGTGGGTGAAAAGAATTGCTTCTAAATGTTGTACCTGATGGGTAAGCATTTGCTGACGAAAGTCGGGACTACAATCTATAGCAATATTTGTATTCTCCCAACTGATGAGTGCTGAGGTGCGCAAGCGTTTGTCCTTAGGGTCGCTACTTTTACCTACAGGGTGATTGCTAGCAATGACAGGAACTCCTTGGGAGGTACCTGTACCAAGAAAAGTAATCTTCATTTTCAACTAAAATATAAAAGGTAAAAGGTAAAAAGCAATGCTTTACCTTTTACCTTTTACCTTATTACCTTTTTGGGAAGGTTTTCTTATTTTTTATGGCGTGGTTCTGAGGACACTGTTAGTTTTTTGCGTCCTTTAGCACGACGGCGTGCTAATACTTTTCTACCATTGGCAGTAGCCATACGCTCTCTGAAACCGTGTTTATTTCTTCTTTTTCTTTTTGAAGGTTGAAATGTTCTTTTCATTGCTTGTAAATCTTTAAAATCTTATTAAAATGACTAATGTTCTCTATTTATCTAATAGCGGGGGCAAAAGTACATCTTTTTTTTGGAATGACAAAATATTTTCTATTTTTTCTTGTGCAAGACCCTATATTCTTCATAACATTGTGAGATAGCCTCCAAGACTTGCAAGTCGTTAGCAGTCATTATAAAGTCGTTTGAATAGTTGCAGGTGCGTATAATATCTTCAAGTTCGCTACGGCTTACTTGGAGAAGTTCTAAGAGGGTTTCGCGGTCGTAACGTGTGGATAGTGCATCGCTGAGCTGGTTGTCTTTTCGCATTTCTCGCAGTTTTCGCATTTCTTTCCCTTTAGCACTAAAAGAGCGATGGAGGAGGTCGGCAGGGTTCATCACGGCACTTAGCACTCGGCCTACGGCACTAGCACTGGCACGGCTCTCATAGCCTATTTCCAAGCCTGAAACACTGTAGCGTGTGTTGTTATTGATAGGGGCATTCTTAGCATCGATATCTAAGTAGCCGGTAAGTTTGTAGGGAGTAATAACCACTTCTTCAAGGGCATATGCCAATTCGGTCATTCCAATTTTCAGTCCCTGAAACTTCACCATATCGTTTGTAACTCTTATTTTGGTTGATTTGTACCCTAAAAATGAAATGTAAAGGGTATCGTTAGCACTTACCTTAATGGTAAAATCGCCTCGATCGTTGGTGGTAGTACCTTTTACTTTGTTCAGGTTAAGAATGTGTACATTGGGCATTGGTTTGTTGTTCTGAACACTATAGACGTGCCCTTGGAGGTCGGTTTCTTGTGCAGAGAGCTGTACTCCCCAAAAAAACAAACAAAGCCATAGAATCTTCTTCATCATAAAATTTCGTTTAAGGGTAAAAAAAGAGAGAGCCCGAAAAGTTTCCAAGCTACTGAACTTTACTGCAAACTCTTTGCCAAAAGTCTCCGACAGAAGTGACAAGGAATTTAACAGCGAGGAAAAGTCAATAGATTAGGCTTTTAAAGTTTTTCGGGCACCCTCTTTTGTGTAGTTAATAAAAAAACTAATTAGTTCTTCACGTTAAAGGCTTTTTCTTTTGGATAGTAAGCTACGCTGCCCAATGATTCTTCAATGCGAAGCAATTGGTTGTATTTAGCCATACGGTCAGAGCGTGAAGCAGAACCTGTTTTGATTTGTCCGGTGTTCAAAGCTACAGCCAAGTCGGCGATAGTATTGTCTTCAGTTTCTCCTGAACGGTGAGACATTACAGCAGTGTAGCCAGCACGGTTTGCCATATCTACAGCAGCAATAGTTTCAGACAAAGTACCGATTTGGTTTACTTTGATAAGGATAGAGTTGGCAATACCTTTAGCAATACCTCTTTCAAGGATAGAAACATTGGTAACGAACAAGTCATCACCTACCAATTGTACGCGGTCGCCAATTTTTTCGGTAAGCAATTTCCAGCCGTCCCAGTCGTTTTGATCCATACCGTCTTCGATAGAGATGATAGGATATTTAGCAACTAATTCAGCTAAGTATTCAGCTTGTTCAGCTGAAGTACGCACTTTACCTTTAGCTCCTTCAAAAATAGTATAGTCGTACTTACCGTCTTTGAAGAATTCTGATGAAGCACAGTCTAAGGCAATCTTAATGTCTTCGCCCCATTTGTAGCCAGCTTTGTTTACTGCTTCTTTGATAGAGTCAAGAGCATCTTCGATGTCTTTGAATGCAGGAGCGAAGCCACCTTCGTCGCCTACGGCAGTTCCTAAACCTTTGTCGTGTAGTACTTTTTTAAGGTTGTGGAATACTTCAGCTCCCATTTGAATGGCTTGAGTGAAAGTTTTTGCATTCACTGGCATAATCATAAACTCTTGGAAAGCGATAGGAGCATCGGAGTGAGCACCAGCGTTAATGATGTTCATCATAGGAACAGGTAAAGTGTGCGCACTTACCCCACCTACGTAGCGGTACAAAGGCAAGCCAAGTTCTTCAGCAGCTGCTCTTGCTACCGCCAATGATACTCCAAGGATAGCGTTAGCTCCCAATTTTGATTTGTTAGGAGTTCCGTCGAGGTCAATCATAGTTTGGTCGATGAGGTTTTGTTCGAAAACGTTCATACCTACGATTTCTTCTGCGATGATATCGTTTACATTAGCAACGGCTTTAAGTACGCCTTTGCCCATATAGTCTTTGCCTCCGTCGCGCAATTCTACGGCTTCGTACTCGCCAGTAGAAGCTCCTGAAGGAACTGCTGCTCTACCGATGAAACCATTTTCAGTTTCTACATCTACTTCTACGGTTGGATTTCCACGTGAATCCAAAATCTGACGTGCGTGCACGTTTACAATAATACTCATATTCTTTTAATTTAATTAATTTACTGGTTTGATGTGCCAATTTGGCGATTTGTCAATTTGTCAATTTGTCAATTTGCCGATTTGCCGATTTGGCAATTTGCCAATTTGGCGATTGGGCGATGTGTCAATTTGACGATTTGTCAATTTGGCGATTTGTCAATTTGGCGATGTGCTGATTTGGCGATGTGTCAATTTGCCAATTTGGCGATTGGGCGATGTGTCAATTAGAAAAGCTTTCTCTTGCCCAAAAGAATGGGGGTTCGATGCCCAAAGCACGTAGGTAGGTATATCCTTGTCCGCGGTGGTGGCTTTCGTTTTCAATAGCGTATAGTATCCACTGAGCAAAAGTAAAAGTCATTTTATAGATAGTGATTGATTGGGTATAATCTCCTACTTCTTTCCATTCGCGGTCGATGATTTCAGTAACCTTGTCCCACAAAGCTAAAACTTCTTCTTTGGTAGTAGGGAACTGTCCCTCTGTGTAAAAAGGAGTGTGTTTCTCGTGAAGTGTTTCTTTGAAAATATAGTTAGTAATCATCAAAAACTCTTCTACCATTTGTGAAAAAGGACGCAAGTTGGCTACACTGAACTCAAAAAGGTCTTTCTCGGGGAAAGCTTCTATTACGTTACGGGTGAGTGCACGTACATCTTTAAAGTTAGTAAGTAGTGCTTCTGGGGTAAGTAGTTCTTTCATTATTATTTAGTCGTTAGTACGTTAGTATTATTGTCGCTTTCTAACGATTAATCACTAACGATTAAGCATCGTTACAAATTGGTCGAACAGATAGGTGGCATCATTAGGGCCTGGAGCGGCTTCGGGGTGGTACTGGACACTGAAGCATTTTTTACCTTTGATGCGCAAGCCCATAACGGTATTGTCGTTTAGGTGTGTATGGGTGATTTCTACATTAGGATTGGCCTCTGCCTCTGCCCTATTCACTGCAAAGCCGTGGTTTTGTGAAGTAATCTCGTCTTTGCCTGTTAATAGGTTTTTCACGGGGTGGTTGATGCCACGGTGCCCGTTGTGCATTTTGTAGGTAGATATGCCATTTGCCAAAGCGATGATTTGATGGCCTAAGCAGATGCCAAACATAGGTAAATCTTCGGCTAACATCTGTTTTACTTGTGCAATCACCTCGGTGAGAGGCTCTGGGTCGCCAGGCCCGTTAGAAAGGAAATAGCCGTCGGGGTTCCACGCTTTTAGCTCTGCTAGTGGTGTGTTGTATGGGAATACTTTCACATAGATGTCGCGGGCAGCTAAGTTTCGTAGTATGTTGCGTTTGATACCAAAATCGAGGGCAGCTACCTTATACTTTGCTTCTGGATTGCCAAAAAAATAAGGTTCAGCAACTGACACTTTCGATGCCAATTCTAAACCTTTCATAGCAGGAACTGCTGCTAGTTGATTTTTAAGGAGTTCTAAGTCGTCAGTTTCAGTAGAAATGACGGCATTCATCGTTCCGTGGTCGCGGATGTAGCTTACCAAAGCGCGGGTATCTACCTCGCAGATGGCCACCAAGCGATTGCGGTCGAGGAATGATTTGAGGGTCTCTTCTGAACGAGCTCTAGAGGCCTCGTAGCTAAAATTGCGGCATACTAGTCCGGCGATTTTCATTCCATCAGACTCATAATCGTCTTGACTGATGCCATAATTGCCTATATGGGCGTTGGTAGTAACCATTAGCTGACCGAAATAGGAAGGGTCTGTAAAGATTTCCTGATAACCGGTCATCCCTGTATTAAAACACACTTCTCCAAAAGCAGTGCCCTCATAACCAACACTTTTTCCATAGAAGGCAGTGCCGTCGGCCAAGAGAAGAACCGCTTTTTTCTTTTGTTGATATTTCATTGTGCTATGTTGTATTTTGCTGCAAAGGTATAAAATAATTATCAAATAACAATTATCGAGGGATTTTTTTTGTGTGCTTCTATTTTCTCTCATATAATACTAAAAATACTTTGTCTTCACTTTGTCTTCACTTCGTCTTCACTTTGTCTTCGCTTCGTCTTCACTTCGTCTTCACTTCGTCTTCACTTTGTCTTCACTTTGTCTTCGCTTCGTCTTCACTTCGTCTTCACTTCGTCTTCACTTTGTCTTCGCTTTGTCTTCACTTCGTCTTCACTTGCGCTTTGCTCTTTTTCTTTCAAACTTAAGGCTAGTGGCTGTAAAACTTTTTCTTTTATTTTTTTGCATTTTTAAATCTTATTTTCTACTTTTGCCCCATTAAATATTTACACTTATCTATATGACAACAACTAAATTTAAGGAGACAGAGGTGGTGCCTCTCTCTCCAGAGTTCCCTACTATGACCATTAGTGAAGACGGTAAAACGCTGACTAAATGGATAGATTCTGCTAACACTACTATCGTAGATCTGACCCTATTCCCTGAACTGAGCCAAATTACTCAAATAGGCAACGAGGCTTTTGCAGGACAAAAAAACATTACCTCGGTTACGCTCCCCAATACAGTTACTGCTATTGGAGCATTTGCTTTTAAAGATTGTTCTTCGCTAGCTTCTATTACCATTCCTGATTCGGTAACAGCTATTGGAGAAGGTGCCTTTTTGGAATGTAGCTCTTTAACTACCATAGAGTTGCCGACTTCTGTTACAGAAATTAAAGAAGAGAGTTTCTGTGGCTGTTCTAAGCTGACTTCTATTACCATTCCTGATTCGGTAACGGTTATTGGAGAAAATGCCTTTTGGAGCTGTGAATCTTTAACCGCTGTACACTTACCAACTTCTCTTACGGAAATTAAAGACTGTGCTTTTGAAGATTGTTATGCTCTAACTTCTATTACCATTCCTGATTCGGTAACAGCTATTAGTGAAAGTGCTTTTGAAGGATGTAAATCTTTAACCGCTGTACAATTACCGACTTCTCTTACGGAGATTGAAGACTATGCTTTTGAAGATTGTTATTCTCTAACTTCTATTACCATTCCTGATTCGGTAACAACTATTGGAGAAAATGCCTTTGCAGGCTGTAGTTCTTTAACCAT
>CAUQNY010000015.1:0-35474 GCA_963519425.1 uncultured Capnocytophaga sp. | reverse complement strand
AAAAACAATACCGCAGCCTGTTTTCTCTTCTTAGGGAGCCCCTGTTTTTCATACCACGGCATTCGCATTTAAGATAATAGGTTTATACTTTATTAATAAACCACAAAAAATAGTAGGAAATATTAGATATTTTCTCTTTAAAAAGTCACTTTTGAGGATTGCCCCTTCCTTTCGGAAAGTCCGCAAGAGCGGAGTATGTGAGGGGAACGGGGGTTAGGCTTTTAAATGCGAACGCCGTGTGTTTTTTCATAAAAATTTGTTAGATAGAGAATTTTGTACTAACTTTGTAGCCTGAAAAATATAAATATTATAGCGTAATGAAAAAACTTTTTAAATGGGCTTTCGTCCTACTTACAGCGATAGCCGTTTCCTGCGGAAAAGATGATGACAAAACGATTTCTAAACAAGACATTATTGGCCAATGGAAATTAGAATCTATTAAATTAGAAGGTGAAGAGCTCCCTATTTCCGACGATATGAAGCAGTCTTACTTAGTATTTACAGAAACAAAATTCAAACTGGCTTTATATTTAGACGCTTTGATTCCTCCTGGGAAAAAAGAAGGTACCTATACTATTTCAGGCAATACAATTATTGCTAAATCAACTGACAACGAACTTTCGGCAGATGAGTTTTCACTATCAGATGGAAAACTAACCCTTATTGATTACGAAACAGGCTATGGTAGAACGTATAAATTTGAGATGGTCTATGTCAGAATATCAACAACAGTACCTGAAGAAGAGAACAAACAGACTGTAGTAAATGAGAAAGATTTGATAGGCGAATGGAAACTTTTAGAGGTTAAAGTTGGAGATTCTGACTGGATTTTTTTTGATTGTACAAGAGATAACACTACTATCACCTTCTCAACCGATAAGAAAATGGTTTTTAAATTTTATACACACCCGAAAGGGCAATGCACCGTTCAAAAAATGGTAGAAGATACATTTGCGGTTTCCAATAACAAAATAGTACTCACAACACAAGATGGGAAAGTAGATGCTGAAAACGCGGTCTCAATGTCGGGCAAAAATCTTATCTTTACAGATACTTGGCTAGGTCTCAAAAGGGTAATGACATTTCAGAAGAAATAATGCAGCTAGTAGCATTGTTCTATTATAAGATAAAAATGCCGATGAGCAAATTTGCTCATCGGCATTTTTTTTGTACCTTTGCGCGCTAACTAAACTTATGCTTCTTTGTTGAAGAAATTCTTAAAAATAGTACGCTACATTATGGTGGGCCTGTTCGTTTTACTGGCAGGGCTCACGATGCTATTGGCGCTCCCGCCAGTGCAGACTTTTATAGCCCAAAAGGTCGTGAACTATCTGAACAAGGATTTTGATATTGATATTCAAATTAAGCAGATAGAACTCCATTTCTCTCGCGAAGTAACCATCAAAGGAGTGCTTATCCGCGACCATAAGCAAGATACCCTCATAGCAGCTAAGACACTCACCACCTCTCTTGACAATCTAAGGCAACTCAAAGAAGGGAACCTCTTCTTTGGCAAAGTGATAGCCGAGGAACTCTTCTTCCAAATGAAAACACATAAGGGCGATACCCTTTCCAATTTAGATATATTTGTCAGTAAGTTCGATTCCGATGAGCCTAGTACAGGAAGCTTTCTAATGAAAGTCCCTACCGTCAAACTGCACAATACGCGTTGCTATTTCATCGATGAAAACAATGCCGAACCTATGCTGCTCAAAATAGACCAACTCAATGGCAAAGTAGCCGATTTTCAAATTCAAGGGAGCAATGTATCGCTGCAATTAGAAGACGCTAACTTTTGGTACAACAATCAGTTGAAGGTCGACAAAATGAATGCCGACCGTTTTGCCTATACCGATACCCTTATGAGGGCAGACCATCTCTATTTGCGGGCAGATGCAAATCCCTACACCTCACTGTTGGCCGATTTGAAAATGTATCCTCACAAAGGTAGCTATGGCAATTTTCTGAACAAAGTAGTTTTTGATGCTACCCTGCATAGTGCACAGCTGAACACCACCCATTTGAATACTTTCTACAATGGCTTCACTCCAGAGCGAGTTATTAAAATGGAAGCGGTACAGATGAAAGGCACCCTGAACAACTTCACTCTTCCGCAAGGCGAAATCACCTACCAGAATACACAGCTCAATGGTTATTTTGCTTTTAAAAATCTATTTTCAGACGATGCCGATATTATTGTAAGGGGAAAAAGAGTGTATGCAGAGAGCATTTACAACGATTTAGCCTTACTAATGCCTACTGTGTTGGGCGAAAATATTCCGAAAGAGCTTCAAAGGCTTAAAATGTTTACGCTGCAAGGCGATTTTGACTATCGCACAACCTCTTTAGATGTCAATATGCGGCTGAAAGCCAATGAGGGCGAGGCTGAAATAGTAGGAGACCTTACCGACCTTACTCATACCGAAAAAACTCTTTTCAAAGGCACCCTGAAAACCTTAGCTTTCCCCTTAGGAAGCCTGTTAGCCGACCCTTCTTTAGGAACTATGACTGCCGATTTAACAGTGCGCGGAAATGGCTTTGACCCTCAGACGATGCAACTCTTTGCCAATGGTACTTTTCACTCTATCGGCTACAATGGCTACCAGTACCAAAAAATAAAGGTAAACGGGGCTTTCCGGAATCAGGTGTTCAATGCCGAGATAGATGCTCGAGACCCTAACTTAACGATGCGCTTCAGTGGCCTAGCCGACCTTTCTCAGCACAGCAACAAGTTTGACTTTCAAGCTGATATTGCCATTGCCGATTTTCACGCCCTTAAGCTGATAGACATAGATACCCTTTCTCAGTTCTGTGGAAAAGTGATTATAGACATCGAAGGGAATCAGCTGGACGACATAGTGGGGAAAATAGCCTTTAAGAACACGAACTACATTAATTCAGCTGGCGATTTTACCTTCAAAGACTTTGAAATCTACTCATCAGTAGATGATCAGGGAGTCAAAGAAATTAGCATCAACTCGCCCGACATTGTCAGCGGCAATGTAAAAGGGAAATTCAAAATGGCAGAGATGAAAAAGATGCTCCAAAACGCCGTAGGAAGTATCTACACCCACTACAACCCCTATCAAATAGAGCACAACCAATACGTCGATTTCCATTTTGACATTTACAACAAAATTGTAGAGGTATTTGTGCCAGAGGTAAAAATCTCGCGCAACACTTTTATCAATGGCAATATAGATGCCGATAGAGGAAGTTTTAAATTTCAAGTCAAATCGCCCCAAGTAGATGTTTACAACAATAGAATAGACAGTCTTAGCTTGGAGATAGATAACAAAAATCCTCTGTACAACACCTTTTTAGAGGTCAAAAAGGTCGATTTAGGAGTCTATACCTTGCAGGATTTAAACCTTATCAATACAACTATTAAGGATACCCTCTTTTTCCGTACAGAGTTCAAAGGAGGAGAGACAGGAAAAGACAACTATGAGTTGAACTTTTATCACACCCTGAACAAGAAGCAAGAATCCATCATAGGAATCAAAAAGTCCCTTGTGAACTTCAAAGGCAATGCGTGGTTCATCAACAGAGAGAATGCGATGAACGACTATAATAAGATAGTCTTAAACCGCACGGCCGATAGCATTAGGGTCAGCAACTTCAAGATGGCACACCAAAACCAGTATGTGAATCTCAGCGGACTCATCACCACAGCCGACTATAAGAACCTGCACTTGGTAGCCCACAATGTAGCCTTAGAAAAAATTGTCCCCGAAATGAAAGGGCTAAACCTTACAGGAACACTCAATGGCAATGTCTCGCTTACTCAAAAAGGCAACCTTTATTATCCTTCGGCAGACCTTTTTATAAAGTACTTTAAGCTCAATGGCTATGATTATGGCGATTTGGAGATGGCCGTCTTTGGCAATAACGATCTCTCCTCTTTTGATGTAGGAGCTTTCTTCTCAAATGGCAGAACACGAGGCTTTGCTACAAGAGGGAAGATACATTTAGACAAGAAGAAAGGCACTCTGTTAGACCTTAATGCCCATTTCGACGAGTTTGCTCTCTCGCCTTTTAATCCCTTTTTAGAGGGAATTTTTGACCATCTGCGAGGTACGATGAGCGGAGATGTGAAGATAAGAGGCCCCATAGCCGACCCTTTGATGGACGGTATGCTCACTTTGCACAATGCAGGGGTGAATGTCAGCTATCTGAACCTCAATGCCAATGTGCAGGAAGGAGCTCGTATAAAGGTGAACAACAAAACATTCGATATAGATAATTGGGAACTTACTGATACAGCCTACAAAACCCAAGCAACTCTCAGTGGCTCAATACGCCATAACCATTTGTTAGATTGGTTTTTAGACCTGAAACTCCAAACACTTGGCAAGCGTTTTATGGTGCTAAACACCCCCTATACCGATGATGCTCTGTTTTACGGTACGGCTTTTATGAAAGGACGAGCTACTATCAAAGGAGCCTTAGACGAGATTGCAATTAAGGTGAATGCGCAAAGCGAAGAGGGAACTTCTTTCAAAATTCCACTGAGCGATACCGAAAGCGTAGGCGATGATTCGTTCATCACCTTTATAGAAAAAGGCGACAAAAAAGTCAAGGTAACCCGAGAATTGGAATCTATCAAAGGCTTAGAATTGAATTTTGAGTTGGATATTTTGCCTACAGCCGAGGTGGAAATTGTAATGGACAAGAAGACAGGTAGCAACTTAGTAGGTCGCGGGGCAGGAACCTTGCTGATAGAAATCAATACCAATGGCAAGTTCAATATGTGGGGAGACTTTATTACCTATTCGGGCTTTTATAATTTTAAGTACGAAAACTTCATCGACAAGCGTTTTACAGTGCTCCCCGGTGGTTCAATCTCTTGGAGTGGCGACCCTTTAACGGCTACTCTTCGCGATTTGAAAGCTGCCTATACGCTCAGCGCCAACCCTAGTACGTTGTTGGAGAGTATGCAGTACAACCGTAAAATAAATACCCAAGTACTTATTAAGTTGCAAGGAGAACTGATGCATCCCGAAACAGTGTTTGACATCACATTCCCCGATAGCAGTCCAAGTTTGGTATCAGAGCTCAACTACAAATTGGAAGACCAAGACCGTAAGCAGCTACAAGCCTTTTCTCTTTTGGCACAGGGGTCGTTTATGAGTGAAAAAAATACCGATAACCGCCTTGTGGCCTACAACCTTTTTGAAACAGCAGCAGGACTGTTTAACCAACTCCTTTCCGATGAGGACAACAAGCTCAACTTGGGGGTATCGTATGAAGCTGGTATCAACGATGGCCATTCCGACATCAATAGCGACCGCTTGGGCTTTACGGTTTCTACTCAAATTACTGATTGGGCAAGCGTGAATGCCAAAGTGGGAATTCCTGTGGGGGGAGTCAGTCGTACTGCTGTAGCGGGCAATGTAGAGGTACAGTTTAGACTAAATCCTGACGGTAGCCTTATTGCTAAAATTTTTAACAGAGAGAACGAATGGCAGCAGTATATGTTAGACCGTATAGGTTATGCCCAGGGGGTAGGACTTACTTATTCGGTAGACTTTAATACTTTTAAAGGTCTGATGCAGAAAATATTTAAAAAAGGGGGAAATGTCTTAGAAGAAAACCATAATAAGTAGAAAAGAAAATGTTTTTTCCATATTTGTGGTTCTTCATTCACAATTAATTGCTATCTTTGCCCCCAATAACCAAAAAACAAACAAGCGTATGGCTAAGAATGTAGTGATTGTAGAGTCGCCTGCCAAGGCAAAAACTATAGAAAAGTTCTTAGGGAAGGACTACAAAGTAGTGTCCAGCTATGGGCATATTGCCGATTTGCCCTCCAATGAAATAGGAGTGGACATCGCCAATGGCTTCAAGCCCCGTTACCTAATTTCAAACGATAAGAGAAATCTGGTAAAAGAACTGAAAACACTTACTGCTGCTGCCGAAACTGTATGGTTGGCTTCCGATGAAGACCGCGAAGGAGAGGCCATAGCATGGCACTTGGCAGAGACACTTAAACTAAAGCCTACAAATACCAAACGCATTGTTTTTAATTCTATCACCAAGACAGCTATAGAGAATGCTATCAAGAATCCACGAGGCATAGACTATAATTTGGTGAACGCCCAACAGGCACGACGGGTACTCGACCGCTTAGTGGGCTACGAGCTTTCTCCAGTGCTCTGGAAGAAAATTAAAAGTGGACTTTCCGCAGGGCGTGTACAATCGGTTGCAGTACGCCTGATTGTAGAGCGCGAGCGCGAAATACAGGACTTCAAGACGCAGTCAGCCTACAAAGTTTCGGCGGAGTTTCTTACAGCCGAGGGGAAAAGTGTAAAAGCCTCTTTGCCTAAAAGTTTTGATAGCTTTGCCGAAGCCGAACAGTTTTTGCAGCAAAACATAGGTGCGCGCTATCGTGTACAGTCCTTAGAGAAAAAACCTACTAAAAAATCGCCTGCTCCCCCTTTTACAACTTCAACCCTACAACAAGAAGCAGCGCGTAAACTTCATTTTTCAGTTAGTAAAACAATGACGGTAGCCCAACGGCTCTATGAGTCTGGGTTCATTACCTATATGCGTACCGATAGTGTGAACCTCTCTCAAGAGGCTCTTAACACTGCCAAAAATGCAATTGTTCAGCTTTTTGGAGAGGCTTACAGTCAAGTGCGTAATTTTGCTACAAAAAGCAAAGGAGCACAAGAAGCCCACGAGGCCATTCGTCCTACCGATATGAGCAGACCTACCATTTCAGCTGAACCCGACCAAGTACGCCTTTACGAACTGATTTGGAAGCGCACGCTTGCTTCGCAAATGGCCGATGCCCAACTGGAGCGCACTACCGTGAAGATAGAAGCCAACAAGCACCCCGAGTGTTTTGTAGCAACAGGCGAAATGATACAGTTTGACGGCTTTTTGAAAGTGTATTTAGAAAGCACCGACGACGAGGAAGACGAACAAGAAGGAATGCTCCCTAATTTGCAGAAAGGAGAGATGCTTACAGCACAACACATCACCGCTACACAGCGCTTTACGCGTCCTCAACCTCGTTACACCGAGGCCTCTTTGGTGAAGAAGTTGGAAGAATTAGGCATAGGGCGCCCGTCTACCTATGCACCTACAATCTCTACTATACAGAACAGAGGCTATGTAGAACGAAGTGCCTTAGATGGAGAACTGCGCTCTTATGAGCAACTGACCCTTGTCGGCGGAACAATTACAGCTAAGACGCATACCGAACGGGTAGGAGCCGACAAAGGAAAACTTATCCCTACCGATATAGGTAGCGTGGTAAATGACTTTTTAGTAGCCCACTTTGATACTATAATGGATTACAATTTTACTGCCAAGGTCGAGAACAGTTTTGACCACATAGCCGAAGGAACAGAGAATTGGACAGAAATGCTCACTCATTTCTACAATCATTTCCATCCTGTGGTAGAAAATGTAGAGAAGAACTCTGGTCGGGAAACCGGCGAACGCCTTCTTGGTATCGACCCCAAGAGTGGTCGTCCTTTAAGTGTCCGTTTAGGGCGCTATGGAGCAATGGCACAAATAGGAAATACTGATGACGACGAGAAACCTATTTACGCAAGTCTGCTCTCTGGAATGTCTATTGAGACAATTACCTTTGAAGAAGCTTTAAAACTTTTTGAACTTCCCCGTCATTTGGGAATTGTAGATGGAAAGAATGTAGAGGTCAATGTGGGTAGATTTGGGCCTTACGTACATTACGGCGATGCATATATTTCGTTGGCCAAAGGAGAGGATGTATTCGGGGTAACATTAGACCGTGCCAAAGAGTTGATAGGCGAGAAGAAGAAAGCCGATGCTCCTATTGCTACCTATCAAGGCTTGGAAGTAACCAAAGGAGTAGGGCGTTTTGGGCCATTCATTAAATGGAACAATATATACATTAACGTACCTAAGAAATACAATTTTGAGCATCTCACTCAGCAGGAAGTAGAACTCTTGATAGCCGACAAGCTTAAAAAAGAATCAGAAAAAGTGGTCAAGGAATGGGATGGTGGCGAAATTTGCATAGAGAAAGCTCGTTGGGGGCGCTACACGCTCTTGCAAGGCAAGACCAAAATAGAATTGCCAAAGGAAACAGAGATAGAGGCTTTCACAAAGGAACAAGCTCTTGCGCTGCTATCAGAAAAAGCTCCTAAGACAGCAAAGAAGAAAACCACTACTGCTAAGAAGTAAGACATTATTAAAATTCTAAACAGATAAGGCAGATTCAAGCCTATAATTAGGAAATAAACTAACAAAGTGCAACACTCTTAGGAGGTTGCACTTTTGTTTTGGCACGAATTTAGCTACTCCAATATAAAGAACTATTTTAAGATTAGGTGTATGAAAAAGTTATTTTTAATATGTTTAGGGGCATTGGCCTCTGTAGCTTGGGCTCAAGAAGTAGGCTCAGCCGGCAGATTGTTGCAAAATGAGGCTCGACAAGCCAAACAAGCACGCCAAGTGATAGGGCGCGGAGGCGTGTTGGTGAATATTGATTATCATTGGGAGTACGATTATAATGCAGGCTATGCCGAGGTGTTCATTCGTATTCCTGAGCGCGACCGTTTTACGGTGAGTATTGGCGACCAAGAAATTACCAGCAGTACGGGAATGTATCGCTTTTTTGATGTAGCTTGCAGCCCGCAGTTGCTCAGTGTTTGGCAGGGGCGCACTCTTTTGTACCGTGTTACAATCTCCCCTCGAAACAATACCCGTATGGTAATGGACTTCTTTTCCCGTGAGGGCTTGTATCTGTTAGACGAAATTAGTCTGAACACTCAACAACCATCGTATCACGGAAGAGAATGGAACGATGTCTGGAACCGTTCATATGGAAACTACGGTGGCAGTAGAGGTTATGTCTGCCCACCTCCGATGCCCCAAGAGGAGTTTAATAAGTTCTTCAAAATGTACAAAGATGAGACTTTCGACAGAGACCAGCTGAACTTCTTCCGCGCTCAGAAAGATATGGTTTCGTTTACTACTGAGCAGGTAGGAAGACTGATGGAAGAGCTTTCTTTTGGAGACAACCAACTTATCATTGCACAAGAGGCCTATCCCAATGTGGTAGACCCTCAGAACTACTATCAGTTGCAGGCTAAGTTTACTTTTTCGTCAGACAAAGAAAAATTTAACAAGTTCTTGATTTCGGTAAGAAAGAGATAGAGAAGCTATTATATCAGTATAATAAAAAACTATCAATAACACTGTTGGAATTTTGCTTTAAGTTTGTATCTTTGCACACAAATTAATTAATAAAACAAACACATTAAGATTATGGCATTAGAAATAACCGATGGAAATTTTGAAGAGTTGGTGCTAAAAAGCACTCAGCCTGTATTAGTAGATTTTTGGGCAGTATGGTGTGGCCCTTGCCGCATGCTCGCCCCTGTAATCGAAGAAATCTCTAAGGAATACGAGGGAAGAGTAGTAGTAGGCAAAGTAGATGTAGATAACAACCAAGAGTTTGCTGCTAAATACGGTATCCGCAATATTCCTACTGTTTTGGTTTTCCAAAATGGAGAGGTAGTAGGTCGTCAAGTAGGGGTTGCTCCTAAAAAGACTTACACCGATGCCATAGACGGGTTATTGTCTTAACTTATTCCGTATCTCAGGAGCGTTTGCTATCCTGAGGGGCATACAAAAAAGGCTATCAACAACTTTTAGGAATTGTTGATAGCCTTTTTTGTATGCCTATTTTTTAGGTGAGAGTTAAAGCGCTTGGTGTACTTTTTCTGCCAAGGCTTTAAATTCGTCGTCTGTCATTTGAACTTTGTGTTGGAAAGTCATTTCTTTCATTTCGCTGATAGGAATCAGGTGAACGTGGGTGTGTGGCACTTCCAATCCCACCACTGCTACGCCGATGCGTTTGCAAGGAACTACTTTTTCGAGGGCTTTAGCTACCTTTTTAGAGAAAGCCATTAGGCGTAGGTAGTGATCATCTTCCATATCGAAGAGATAGCTGATTTCTTGTTTAGGAACACATAGGGTGTGTCCTTTGGCATTAGGGTTGATGTCCAAGAAAGCGATGAATTCCTCGTTTTCAGTTATTTTGTAGCAGGGAATTTCCCCATTGATGATTTTGGTAAAGATACTCATAGATGTTTTAGGTATTAGTGGTTATTAAGGGTAGCGATTATCTTGAAATTTCAAGGATTTCCATTTTAAGGGTACCATTAGGCACTTTGATTTCCGCTATTTCCCCTACTGATTTGCCCAACAGACCTTTCCCTATCGGAGAGCTAACAGATATTTTACCTGCTTTTAGGTCAGCTTCACTCTCAGCAACCAAGGTGTAGGTAATTTCCATCTTGTTAGCCAGATTCTTGAGTTTTACTGTCGAGAGAACAAGCACTTTGCTCACATCCAACTGAGATTCATCAATGATACGAGCATTAGCTACCAATTCTTCCAGTTTAGCTATTTTCATTTCCAAGAGCCCTTGAGCTTCTTTGGCGGCATCGTATTCAGCGTTTTCAGAGAGGTCGCCTTTGTCTCGTGCCTCTGCAATAGCTTGCGAAGCGCGTGGACGTTCTACATCTTTCAGTTGATTGAGCTCGTCGCGGAGTTTTTTAAGTCCTTCAGGAGTGTAATATGATACTTTTTTCATAATATTCTTAGTGTTTATAAAAAAATAAAAATCCTCAAAAAGTCTGTCTGAGGATTTGTGGGCGCAAAGGTATAACTTTTTTTGCAAAGGGCAAAATGTTTTTCAAAAATTCTACTTGTAGCACCTTCTCTGCTCTCTATCTTTCTACAAGAAAACTCTGAGCTCAAAACTGTACAAAGTTTGAAATTCAAAAAACGATTCCAAATCCAAAGCAGATACTCTCTTGTTAAAAAGTTACTTTTATTACTTGAATTTACGATTAACAGAAAAAAGAACTATTCGAGGCATCTCAGAGCTACAGTGTAGGAATAGTGTAGCCGAAGCGAAGAACAAGACTACTCACACCCAAAAACAACTTTCTGCCAAACGGACTAAAAACAGAAAAATAACCAACTCCCTCAAAGGGTACTAATTGATTAAATGATTTTTATGAGCAGTCGCAAGCCACATTTGTAGATGCCGATTGCATAAGTAAAAAGTTTTGAAAAGCTTGGTTTTCTCGTTTTTTTTTAGAAAACTTTGCCCCTTAAAAGTATAATAGTATAGAGATGAAGTTAAAAAATGTGTTTGTTTGCTTTTTCTTCTTTTCTTTGGTACTACAAGTGTCGGCACAACAGCTGAAACTATCGGGTACTGTTAGAGATGAAAAAGGCGAACCTTTGCTGGGGGTATTTATCCTCATAAAAGGCACTCAGCAAGGTACTTCTACCGATTTTGATGGAAATTATGTGCTTAATGCAAAAGTAGGCGACGTCCTTAGCTACTCGTTTTTAGGAATGAAAACAGTAGAGAAGAAAGTGTTAGCTGGAGCATCCCAAGTAGATGTAGTACTCAAAGAAGATATTCAGCAACTCGAAGGAACAGTCGTTGTGGGCTACGGAAGCCGCAAGGTAGCTAGCCGCACGGTCGCTTCGGTGGCTCAAGTGCAGGGAAAAGAACTGACCAAAATTTCTACTGCCAATGCAATGGAAGGATTGCAAGGTAGAGTTGCAGGACTGGTCATTACTAATAAATCAGGAAAGCCAGGTGCGACATCCGAGGTACTTATCCACGGCTTGGGCTCTTTCACGGCTATTTATGATGGCGACGACAAAAGGGCTTCTGCTCCTCTCTACATTATGGACGGGGTACCTGTTAATGGCGAGGTGATGACGATGTTAAACCCTAGCGATATTGAGAGCATCACAGTTCTCAAGGACGCAGCCTCTACTTCTATCTATGGTGCGCGTGCTGCCAATGGGGTGATTCTTATCACTACTAAACGCGGAAAGTACAACGAGCGCACCAATATTTCTATTAATCACAGCTTGAGCGTTACTACTTTTACAAATGCTACTAATGATTTCTTCAATGATTTGGTAAGCCCTCGCGAGTATATGGACTATTATATCATCAAAGACCCTGACGGTTTGCGCAGAGCTGCTACCAGATTGGGCTATCGTGAGACTGACCCCAAGGCAATAGCCGATAGAATTTTGGAAGAAAATCCCTACAATACCCGTTGGGATAAGGTCTTCTTTAAGGATTTTGTCCCCGTATTGCGCACTGATGTATCAGTTTCAGGAGGAATGAACAATACCGCCTATTACCTTTCATTAGGCTATTTGAATCAAGAGGGAATGCAACCCCATACAGGCTTTGAGCGTTATAACTTAAACTTGAACGTAGATACCAAGATTACCGATTGGCTAAAAGCAGGCCTATCAGTCTCTTTAGGCCACGGCGAGTCTAAGAGCGTTCCTAGCGAGAGTGCCGAGCTAAATAGTAAGGTAATACGCTTGCCTTTCTATTCGCCGGTCGATAAGAACGGCAAGAGAAAGAATTTTATCACCTCTCTTTTGGGAGATAGAGAAGGATTTTTGCACCCTGACTACGAAGCTGAAAAGTACAAAGGGGTGAATTATACCGATGAAATAATGCCTGTGGGCTTTCTTACCTTTGAACCTTTTGACGGACTCACCTTTAAGTCCCAGTTGGGGATACAGTACGTTTTAGGAGAAGGTGAAACCAAGTCTCCGCTGCCTTCTTTTATTGACTATCGTTCCGGTGGAAGTGTAGGAACAGGCGCTACAACCAGAAATAGTAGTAAGGAACTGCAAAAAACATACACAAATCAACTTGAATACCGTTTTAACATAGCTCAACGCAATGATTTTACAGTTTTGTTAGGGCAAGAGTCCTATGAAAATAGCGGGAGTAGCTTCAGTGCCAGCTCTAAAGGACAACCTTCCGATGCCTTTACAATGCTTAGCCACGGAAAAGAACGCATTTCAGTAAGCGATGGCTATTCTAAGAGCACATTTAATTCTCTTTTTGCTCGCGTAGAATATGCGTATGCAGGAAAATACTTCTTAGATTTGTCAGGCAGACGCGATGGTTCATCAGCTTTTCGCCGCAATCATCAGTACGACAATTTTTGGGCAGTAGGAGCTATGTGGAAAGTCAAACAAGAACGTTTCTTAGAAAACCTCTCGTGGCTTACTGACCTGAATGTGCGTTTCAGCACAGGGCTCTCAGGAAATTCTCGTATTGGAGACTACCGCAATGCCTTGTATGTACAAGCACCACAGCAGTATGTCTACCAAGGGCAAATAGGCTATATGTTAGTGTTGCCCCCCGGAAATGCCGACTTGAAGTGGGAACAACAGCGCAAAACTACCTTCGGAGTCAATATGGTGTTCAACCATAATACTTCTATCAATGTCGAATATTATAACCGAGTAACTTACAGAATACTTTCTACTCGCAAAGTAAACAGCGCTTTGGGCTTTCATTACATTCCAGACAATATGGGCGATATGCAAAATCAAGGGATAGATGTTACTTTGTCCTCCTCTCTTTACAAGAGTGCTAACAAAGATTTTGCGGTTCGGGGCAACTTCAACTTGAACTACAACAGTCCAAAAGTGCTCAAAATAGTTTATGCTGCTCCCTACACAATCAAATACGACGACTATGTAGGCTACAAAGTAGGAGGTGGATTAGATTGGATGATGCCTCTTTTCAAAGGAGTTAATGATAGTGGCGATGCCGAATGGTACTTGCCAGGGAATGATAGATTTGAGAAACAAACCGACGATACAAAGGCAACTACTGTTTTTGATAAGTGGCAGCTGACCCAAACAACAGGAAAGCCGCGCTATGCCCCTATCAACGGAGGCTTTAGCCTTGATGCTACCTACAAGTCTTTTGCACTTGATTTGAGCTTCGCCTATTCTTTGGGAAGGTATCAGATAAATGAAGATCGCGCCATATTGGAAAATCCAACCTATTTTGGCCGACAAACGTTTAGCAAAAAAGCCTTGAACTATTGGAAACAACCTGGCGATAATACCGATTTGCCTAAAATAAGCAGTCGCAATTTGATGTTGCGCGACAGTCGCTTGTTAGAAAATGCTTCCTTTTTGCGCCTTAGAAGCATAGGTTTGAGCTACACTTTGCCCCAAGAGAGCCTTGGCAAAGAAGCTTTTTTCAAAGAACTGCGCCTTACGGCCTCTGCCTACAACATTTTTACACTCACTCGTTTTTCGGGGGTAGACCCAGAATTCGGAGGAGGAATAGCCTCAGGCGGCTACCCGCCTACAAGACAGTACTCCTTTGGCGTAGGGCTTAAATTTTAAAATTATGATTACAATGAAAAGAATTGCTTATATTATCTCACTATCCGCCTTGCTTCTTGGGCAGAATGCTTGTATGAGCTTAGACCAAGATCCTCAAGACAAGGTGCGCTTAGAGAAATCTTTTAAAACCCCTGAAGAGGTGCGCTATTGGTTGAACGGTATCTACACCCTATTGCGCGATGTTGAACAAGGCGAAGCGATGTATGTCGCCGACATTCAAGCAGACTTCCTCAATGTCTCTAAGGCAGAGAACCAAAGAATGCCTTTGTATAGAGATTTCCACGGTTGGAAGAACTTCTCGTTTTCCAATCAAACTACCGAAGTAACTGAGAACATTTGGAAAAAGAAATTCAATATTATTGTCAATGCCAATGTAGCTCTTGAAGGAGTTGCACAGATGTCGCAGCAGGAGGCAGTAAAAGCGCTCAAAGGAGAGCTATACCTTACGCGTGCTTATTGCTACACCTATTTGGTTACTCATTATTGCAAAGCCTATCAGGCAGCTACAGCATCTACCGATTTAGGATTGCCTATCTTTGACCATTTTGTCAGCAAAACAGCTCCTTTGCAAAGTAGCTTAGAGCAGACCTACCAGTTCATTCTCGCCGATATTGCAGAAGCCGAAAAGCTTTTGGCTGCTACCCAAGGGAAGGCAGGGGCTACTACTTTCACCATAGATGCCGCAAAAGCGCTCAAAGCGCGCGTCTTGCTCTACAAAGGCGAATGGGCACTGGCTTATGCTGCAGCGCGCGATTTGGTAGAAAACACCCGTGCCACTTATCCTTTGGTAACTTCAGAAAACGACTTGCAAGCTATGTGGGCTGACGATACCACTGCCGAGACCATAACACAGCTTTTTGCTTTAGTAGAAGGAAACAATATCGAGCGTCCCAATGGCACAAACAATCTTTATGCCGACGAGTTTGAGAACAAGTTAGATGTCTTTAGGCCTTACATATTAGACCCCAACTTGATTCCTACACAAGACTTTGTAGACCTTTTCGATGCTGCCGACTGGCGAAAAAATGTTTACATTAAAGAGGACAACCTTTCAATCGATGTGTTTGACCCCAAAATGGCTTATTATGTAGCCAAGTACCCTCGCAATCAAGCCCTCACTTTTAAAGACGAATGGTTCCCCTACTACGGACACAAACCTAAGCTTTTCAGAATAGCCGAAGCCTATTTGATTGCGGCAGAAGCAGCGGCTCATTTGGGGCAAGATGCCGATGCACAACGTTATTTGAACCAATTACGACAAGCCAGAGGGCTTTCTACTGCTATTACCGCTACCGGAGCTACACTTCTCCAAGAAGTACAAAATGAGCGCAACCGCGAATTGTGTTTTGAGGGAGTGCGCCTCCACGACCTAAAACGATGGGGAATGGGGGTAAAACGCGGAACGCCCCAAGACTTATCTCTCCAATTGATTACCACCGAGCCTGCCACCGAGACTTATCAGCTAGACTTGCCCGCTGGCTACTACAAAATGGTGTGGCCTATTCCTGCAAAGGATATCGAGTTTGAGAATGGCCGATGGAAACAAAACCCTAATTGGTAATATTTTATCCTTAATAGTTAGACGATGAAATTAAAAACAAAGATATTTTATGCTTGCTGCTCAGCCTTATGTGCTGTGTGGGGTCTATCTGCCCAGCAAAAAATACAACAAGCCTCTGTAAAAGACCGTGGCCTAGTCATATCGCTGAAAAATACAGACCGCAATACCATACTCGATACCGATGGTCTCTACCAATGTAAAATAGAAATGGGTGAGATAGTCCGATACTCATTCTTAAGAATGAAAAACGAAGAGAAGAAAACAACAGAAAATACTACAAAACTCAATGTAGTAAACAAAAACAACCTCCAAAAGTCACAAGATACGCTCCTTTTGGGCTATGGAAAGCCAAAAGTAGCTGACAAAACAGTGGCCGCCGCAGCTCAAGTAGCCGGAAAGGACATTGCTCGTACGCCCAATGCCAATCTGCTCGATGCACTACAGGGAAGAGTAGCCGGACTCCTTATCACGACTCCTTCGGGACATCCCGAGGCTCAATCTTCAGCACAAGTGCACGGCAGAAACTCATTCTCCACCGCAGGACTTTCCGAACCTCTCTACATAATGGACGGTGTACCAGTGGACAGCAGTATAATTACAATGCTAAACCCTGCCGACATAGAGCGTATAGCAGTGCTAAAAGAAGCCGCTGCTACCACTATCTATGGGGCGCGTGCCGCCAATGGGGTTATCTTGATAACCACCCAACACGGCCAACGCAACCAGCGCCCTACTATCAGCATCAATCAGCAAGTCGGATTTTCCTCCATTACCAGTGCCACTCGCAACTTCTTCGACAATTTAGCAACTCCCCAAGAGTATATCAATTATTGGCTGAAGAAAAACCCTAACGAAGTGATACAAGCAGGCAAATTGATAGACGGCGTAGCCGACGATGCAGCTGCTTCGGCTGCTAAAATTTTGCGAAAATATCCCTATCACACCCGTTGGGACAAGCTATTCTACCGCAATGCAGTGTCGTTCTCTCGTACCGATGTGTCCGTTGCAGGAGGCAGTCGCAATGCTTCCTACTATTTGTCTTTTGGTCATTTAAACCAAGAGGGCACACTTAAAAATACCGACTACCAGCGTTATAACTTGAGTTTGAACCTCGAAGTGCAAGCTACCCAATGGCTTAAAGGAGGACTGTCTACATCCTTAGTCCATACCGATGCCCAACAAAGGGTAGCAAAGAAGGGAGCAGAAGCCGACATACTCTCTTTGCCTTTCTATTCACCTGTCGATGAAAACGGAAACAGAAAAGACTACATCCCTTCTGTCTTAGGTCAAGAAAAAGGATTTTACCACCCCGACTATTGGGCTGAAAAATATCCATCGAACGAACTAACAGACCAAGTACTGCCCATAGGCTATCTTATCATTGAACCCATAGAGAATCTTAGCTTCAAAACTCAAGCAGGCATACAGTACAACGTAACCGAAGGCCTTGCTAAAACACTCCCCTCTTTTGTCGATTATCACTTAGGCAACCCCACCGTGGGGGCTGTTAGCCGTAGCCAAAGCAAAGCTATCCTAACTACTTATACCAATTTATTAGAGTATGATTTTGGCATAGGAAGCTTGCACAACTTTTCCGTTTTGTTGGGACAAGAATCCATACAAACAGTCAATAAATTCTATCAAGCGCAATCCCAAGGCCAGCCCACCGACGACCTTTCTATGCTCACCCACGGTAATTTGAATTTAGCCGTAGCCGACAATAAGAGCGTTATTACCTTCAACTCCTATTTTTCGCGCATAGCCTACCACTACAAGAACCGCTACTTTTTAGAGCTCTCAGGCAGGCGCGATGGCTCTTCTTCTTTTGGAAAAAACAACCGTTATGCCAACTTTTGGGCAGTAGGGGCAATGTGGAAGCTCAAAGAGGAAGCCTTCCTGCAAAACGCAAAATGGCTGAACGAACTCAACTTGCGTTTGAGTACAGGTTTATCGGGCAATGCCAATTGGGGCAACTACCCCAATCGCACTTTATTCACAGCCAACCAGTACTACAAAGGCAGAAATGGCTTCTTCACAAGTAGTTTAGGAAATCCAGATATTACGTGGGAAGAACAACAGAAAACCAGCATAGGCCTAAATGCAGTCCTTTGGAACAACGCCTCTTTAGAACTCGTTTGCTACGATAGTCAAGTGTATAGAATATTGTCTACACGGGGCACCAACTCAATGTCTGGCTACACTACATTCCCAGACAATGTGGGCCAGATGCAAAACCGTGGGGTAGATCTTACGCTCTCAGCGAAGGTTTACCGAAGCCAGACCGAAGGAGTATCGGTAACACCCTATGTCAATCTGAACTACAATCAAGAGAAAGTATTAGCTCTTTCGTATGGCAAACAGTATAACATAGCAGGAGACGTAGGCTACCGCGTAGGAGAGCCAATAGAGTGGGCTTTGCCTGTCTTCAAAAGCTTTAACACCGATGGGAATCCAGAGTGGTATTTGGCAGGAGAAGAAGAGAAAACTACTACAGATTTTAATAGCGCGACATTAGCGCAGCTTACAGGCAAAAAGCTAACCCCTCCTCTAAACGGAGGTTTTGGTTGCAATATTACCTACCGCGATTTCGATTTAGAACTGAACTTCTCTTACTCATCAGGCAAATATCTGCTCAATGAAGATAAGTTTAACACCTACAATCCTCAGTTCTTCGGTGGACATAACTTCAACCGAGAGCTGCTGAATCAATCTCCGTTAGCGCATAGAGACTCTCGTCTATTAGAAGACGCTTCCTTTGTGCGTTTAAAAAGCCTAATACTCGGCTATACAATGCCTCAGTACATACTTGACCAACTGAAGTTTTTCAAAGCCTTGCGCTTGTATGCCTCAGCGCGCAACGTTTTCACACTCACCCAATATTCAGGCGCCGACCCCGAAATGGCAGTAGGTATTTCAGCGGGGGGCTATCCTCCTTCCAAGCAATTTACTTTTGGGGTAGAACTTAAATTTTAGAAAAATGAAGAGATTGTATAAAACCATAACATTACTATCAGTAGCACTCTTGCTGCACAGTTGCTTTAGCTTAGACCAAGAACCCTATCAAGAGGCCAGTCAAGAAAACCTAATTCAGAATGTAGGCGATGCCCAAATGGCTCTCAATGGTATTTATGCCACTTTGCGGAATCAGCACCAAGGAGAGTGTATGTATGCTACCGACATCCAAGCCGACTTCTTGAATATGGCTATCACAGCCAACCCTGAGTTTTTGCCAGAATTGCACTGTTGGACAGATTTCTCTACCAGCAACGAAACCACTGCAGGAATCTGGCGAAATAAATTTCTATTGATTCAGAATATTAATATTTTTTTGGAAGCCTTCCAGCGACTTCCTCAAGAACCTGCCTTAGAAAGCCTCAAGGGGCAACTCTATTTGAGCAGAGCATTTTGCTATGCCTACTTGGCTACACACTATTGCCAAGCATACGACACTCAGAATGCTGCAACGCAGTTAGGATTGCCTTTAACAGAACGCCCTGTAGTGAAGAACTTTCCGCAGCGCAGCAGTCTAAAAGAAACCTATGAGTTTATCCTTGCCGACATAGTTCGGGCAGAACCTTTACTTACTACTACCGTAACTACCGATTTGTTTTCTCAAGATGCAGCAAAAGCCTTGAAAGCCCGAGTGCTTTTGTATCAAAACAAATGGGAAGAAGCCTACGCTGTAGCAACCGATTTGATAGATGCAGCACGCTATCCACTTGTGCAAAGTGCCTTTGCTTTAGCAGCTATCTGGACTGACGATGCAACTGCCGAAAGCATCACCCAGCTACACGCCTCTGCTACTGCTGCTGATGGAAGAGAGTTACCACTTGGAGTAAATGATATTTACATCAATAGTAAGGGCAATACCCTGCAGCCTAAGTTTATTCCTACGCAAACTTTTGTAGATTTGTTCGACAATGCCGATAGGCGCAAACGGATATTTTTCAGAAGAGGCGAAATAGCTGGCCACTCTTTCTATATGCTCAACAAATATCCTAACAACGAACTATTAAAACGTTCCGATGAAGAGAACGAAACCTACCGACATCTGCCCAAGCTTCTTCGCATAGCCGAAACCTATCTTATAGCAGCCGAGGCAGCCTACCGCAAAGGCGATACTTCCAATGCACAGAAGTATCTTAATGCTTTGCGCCAATCACGCGGACTTGCGGCTGTTGCTCTTACAGGCGAGCCTTTGTGGACAGAAATCCAAAATGAGCGCAACCGCGAACTTTGTTTTGAAGGCTTCCGCCTGATAGACCTCAAACGTTGGGGGCTTGGCGTAGTACGTGGTACACCACAACAGCAAGATTTGATTATCAAACGTGTGCCTGCACAGTTTCAAGAGTTGAATATTGCTCCCAGCACAGCCAATTACTACAAGATAGTTTGGCCAATACCTGCTTCCGATATCGATTTTGAACAAGGAAAATGGAAGAATAATTTAGGATGGTAGTTTAAAAGAGAATTATGATAGATACCCACACCCATTTGTATTCCGAAGAGTTTGATGCCGATAGGGCAGCAATGATAGCTCGTGCACAAGCAGCAGGAGTAAAACATTGCTGCATACCCGCTATCGATGCAAGCTATACTGATAGAATGTTCCAACTCCAAACTGATTACCCCACCTATGTCTCACTGATGAATGGCCTACACCCTTGTAGTGTAAAAGAAAACTACCAAGAGGAGCTTGCTCACGTGGCTGCCCTTATGGAGAACCATTCTTTTTGTGCTATTGGCGAGATAGGAATAGACCTCTATTGGGACAAGACCTTTCTTAAAGAGCAACAAGAGGCTTTCAGTTGGCAGATACAATTAGCCAAAAAGCACCATTTGCCTATCGTCATTCACTGTCGTGAGGCTTTTGACGAAGTCTTTGAAGTATTAGACTCAGAAAAAGGAGAAGGGCTTTATGGTATTTTTCACTGTTTTACAGGAACTGAACAACAAGCACATCGCGCCATTGGCTACGGGCTTCATTTAGGCATAGGAGGCGTACTGACTTTTAAGAATGGAAAGATAGATCAGTTTTTAAAAAATATAGCTTTAGAGCACATCGTTTTAGAAACCGATGCTCCCTATTTAGCTCCTGTTCCTTATAGAGGGAAACGAAATGAAAGTGCTTATATTGTGCGAGTTGCAGAAAAAATGGCCTCGATTTATCAGCTCTCTGTCGCCGAGGTGGAAAAAATTACAACCCAGAACGCTTTAAAAATTTTTAATCTTTAATTCGTTTTAATCAAAAATTTTTCGTTACTTTGCGTTCTGTTATGCAAACCAAAGAATCTGAAATGGAGGATTATTTTAAGTCGATACGCCCTTTTACCGATAATGAAGTGCCTGAAGCATTGAGGCAAATCAAAGATAACCCTTTGATTCAAGCTATGTTGGCCTATGCTTTCCCCGATGATACCCCTCAGCAACGCACCGATAGGCTCTTGGCATGCCATAAAGTCTCCGACTTTCAGGTAGATATAATGGTGCGAGTGGTCGAGAAAGCCATTGAGAAAACGATTGCTGAATTTACGTGCGAAGGGTTTGAGCATTTAACCCCTGATAAAGCATACCTTTTCATTTCCAACCACCGCGATATTATTTTAGACACCTCGCTGCTGAATGTAGCCTTACACAAGAATGGTCTGGCAATGACCGCTTCTGCAATGGGCGACAACCTGTTGAGAAAAAAATATTTGAAAATATTGGCAATGCTCAATAGGAACATCATCATTTACAGAAGCCTACCTCCACGAGAGGCCTTAGAGCACTCCAAATTAGTTTCCGAATACATACATTATTGCATTCATCAACAAGGGAGAAGTGTATGGTTAGCACAACGCGAAGGTCGAACCAAAAATGGAGATGACCGTACCCAACAAGGCGTACTGAAGATGCTCTCTCTCAATGCTCCCGAAGGAAAATCACCTTTGCAATACCTAAAAGAGCTGAACATTGTACCTATGTCCATCTCCTATGAGTTCGACCCCACCGATGCAATGAAACTTCCTGCTTTAGTAGCACAGCACAAAGGAGAAACCTATGTGAAAACTCAGAAGGAAGACTTTGAGAATATTATTCAGGGGCTTATCGGGCAAAAAGGAAGAGTTCATATTTCCGTAGGACAGCCTTTGAAAAATCAAATAGATGTTATCGAACAAAAACATCAGCATCTAAACAAACAGCTGCAAGCCTTAGCCGAAACCTTGGACGAGGCCATCCACAAACAATATCAACTGTTCCCAGCAAACTATGTTGCCTACGACTTGTTGCACAACACCTCTATATATAAGGAGTGCTACACCGAAAAAGAGTTCAGACAGTTTGAACGCCGTATGAACAACCGGAGTACCTCTGGCGACATATCGCAAGCCAAGTTTTTGGAGATGTACGCAAACCCTGTAAAGAATAAAACAAATGGAAACTAACAATTCAAAAGTACTTTTGATTTACACAGGAGGTACTATTGGGATGATAAAGGATTACGAAACAGGAGTTCTTAGAGCTTTTGAGTTTGACAATCTTTACAAGCGCATCCCAGAATTGTCGCATTTAGATTGTCAAATATCAGTGCACTCTTTTGAAAAAGTAATTGATTCCTCCGATATGAATCCCCAACATTGGATTGCTATAGCCGAGGTAATAGAAAAAGAGTATGACCATTTTGATGGATTTGTAGTGTTGCACGGTAGCGATACGATGAGCTATTCGGCTTCTGCTATGAGTTTTATGTTAGAAGGATTGTCAAAACCAGTTATATTTACGGGCTCTCAGCTTCCCATTGGCGATCTCAGAACCGATGCCAAAGAGAATTTGATAACCTCTATTCAGTTGGCAGCTCTAAAAGAAAATGGCAAGTCTGTAATTCAAGAAGTAGGTTTGTATTTTGAATATAAGTTGTATCGAGGCAATCGCACTACTAAGATTAATGCCGAGCATTTCCAAGCTTTTGCTTCTCCTAATTATCCTCTTTTGGTAGAAAGTGGAGTCCATCTAAAGTTGATGAGAGAAAACTTATGGCGTCCACAGGAAAAAACATCTTTACGCATTTGGAAAGAGTTTGAGCAAGAGGTCGTCATTATCAAGATGTTTCCAGGAATTACCAAACTTACATTGGAGGGAATTTTATCACTCCCTTCTTTAAAAGGAGTAATACTTGAAACCTATGGTTCGGGCAATGCGCCTACCTATCCTTGGTTAGTCGATGTTTTGCAAAAAGCCATACAAAGAGGAATACACATTGTAAATGTAACCCAGTGTACAGGAGGTAGTGTAATAATGGGAAAATATGAGGCAAGCGAAGCGCTTAGGAAGATGGGAATCATCGATGGGAAGGATCTTACAACCGAGTCAGCAGTCGTAAAGCTAATGATTTTGTTAAAAAAAAGAATTCCACATAACCTATTCAAAATCAAATTTGAAGAAAATATATCAGGCGAAATTTAGTAAAAAATTAAGAAAAAGTTTGTCAGTTCCAAAATTATTTTGTTACTTTGGCATCCAGAATTAGAGAGGTGTCCGAGTGGTCGAAGGAGTACGCCTGGAAAGTGTATATACGCCAAAAGTGTATCGAGGGTTCGAATCCCTTCCTCTCTGCTTCTTTTTTACACAAAAAATTAAATCAAAGGATTAACTAACAATTTAAAAGATTAAACAAATGAAAAAAATGTCATCTAAGCTACTATTGGTAGCAATGTTAATTTTAAACGTGGCAATGGCTACCGCTCAAGAAGCAGAGGCAGCTGTGGAACAAAGCAAAGGCTTTCACCAAGTATTCAAAGAGCGTTTCATTGAGGGGGGGCCTGCTTATATGGCACCTATCTTGCTTTGCTTGATTATTGGTTTGGCTGTAGCTATCGAAAGAATTATTTACCTAAACTTGGCTACCAGCAACTCTAAAAAATTACTTTCAGACATAGAAGCTGCATTAGACAGCCGTGGTATTGAGGCTGCTAAAGAAGTATGCCGTGATACCAAAGGCCCAGTAGCCTCCATTTTCTACCAAGGATTAGATCGTTCTTCAGAAGGTATTGATATGGTTGAAAAATCAGTTGTGTCATACGGTGGGGTACAAATGGGACAATTAGAAAAGAACGTATCTTGGATTTCTCTCTTCATCGCTATTGCTCCGATGTTAGGGTTTATGGGTACGGTAATTGGTATGATTGAGGCTTTCGACAAAATCAGCTCTGCAGGTGGATTGGATGCATCATTGATTGCAGGTGATATTAAAGTAGCCTTGCTTACTACCGTATTTGGTTTGATTGTTGCGATGATTCTACAAGTATTCTATAACTACATTATCGCTAAGATTGATGCGATTGTAAACGATATGGAAGACGCTTCTATTTCGCTTATCGACCTATTGGTAGCTAAAAAAATCAAATAATTTACTCATCTATTAAAGAAATTTTAGTATGTACAAAAAAGCAAAATACGGAGCACTTGCTTTGGGTATATTGGGCGTAGTGTTGTGGGTACTGATGTCCTTGAATAGCGACATAGACCCTACTACAAAAGATTATAGTGATACTTTTTATTCCCTTCAAGAAAAGCTCTTAGTATTAACATATCTTTTGTTGGGTATTACCCTCTTAGCAGTTCTCATTTCAGCGGTAATGAATATTGTTTCATCTCCTAAAGCATTGAAAAAAACGCTTATCTATATAGGGGCTATTTTAGCTGTTTTTGTCGTTTCCTACATTTTCTCTTCTGGAGAAGTAGAAGCTAACGCAAGCGAAGAAGTAAAAAAAGCTACTGACTCTGTAAGAAAATGGGTGAGCACAGGTCTAATCGCTTTATACATATTAGTAGCAGGTGCCGTAGTAGCACTGATAGCTGCTAATGTGAAAAAAGCACTAATGAGATAATAAAATAATATGGCAAAACGTTCAATACCTGAGGTAAATGCTGGGTCAATGGCTGACATTGCTTTCCTGCTGTTGATATTCTTTTTGGTAACAACAACCATTGAAAGCAATTCAGGGATTACCGTGAAATTGCCTCCTAAGCAACCTGAAAATGCCACACCTCCACCTCCTGTAAAAGAGAAAAACGTATTGGTGGTAGTGGTAAACAAAAACAACCAGTTGCTCATTAACAACGAGATAAAGGAACTTAAAGACGTAAAACAAACAGCGCTTGACTTCTTGGACAACAATGGCGATGGATCTTGTACTTATTGCAAGGGAAAACGCAACCCTTTGTCCTCTGACAATCCTGATAAAGCTGTTATTACGTTGAGAAACGACCGCGAAACATCTTATAAAACTTATGTAGCTGTTCAAAATGAGCTTATTAAAGCTTATAACGAGTTGCGTGAGCGCGAGCGTGCTCGTAGGTTCCCTAATGAAGTAACTTATACCCAAATTGAAGAGGAGTTTAATGCGGCACGTACGCCTCAGACGCGTAAAGACCAATTAGAGCCTATCATTTTGGAAATGCAAAAGCTGTTCCCAAGAAAGCTACTTGAAACAGCACCTAAAAAACACTAATTTTAAAAGATTATGTCTAAATTTACTAAAAAGAAAAGTGGCGATATTCCACCTATTTCTACGGCATCTTTGCCCGACATTATTTTTATGCTTTTGTTTTTCTTTATGACTGTAACGGAATCAAAAGATAGTGATTTGATGGTGCAAAATAAGTTGCCAGTAGCTGACCAAGTACAGAAATTGGATAAGAAAGACCCCGTGGTTTACGTCTATGCAGGTAAACCTCTTCCTAAGTATCAAAATAAGT
This sequence comes from uncultured Capnocytophaga sp., assembly GCA_963519425.1. Classification (GTDB taxonomy): domain Bacteria; phylum Bacteroidota; class Bacteroidia; order Flavobacteriales; family Flavobacteriaceae; genus Capnocytophaga. The sequence goes on along the minus strand of CAUQNY010000015.1, from coordinate 9,952 downwards.
TTGGTGTCAATGCGAGGATTCAAGTAAATGATAAATTTATTGATGTATCAGAAGTAGGACACTATATCCTTAACTATCGCGAAGGTTTGCGCGAAGGTTTGCGCGATGTATTCATCACTGCGCTTAAAGTGGATGCTGAAACAAATATGGGGCTTGTGAGTGATATCCGTGAAAAGTTGCAAGAAGTTAATGCTTTGAAATTGAACTATATCGTTCACGAAGGTTCGCCTTTGAAGCAAAGATAACCTCTGACACTTTTATATAAACAAAGAAAGACACATAAAAACTATGTGTCTTTCTTTGTTTATATCTCTAAATGTGCTACTTTTGCAATATTAGAACAAAGTTTAAAAGATTCATTTTATGAAAAAATTGATGTTACTTTGCGGAGGCTTTCTCTTAATGGGAAGTCTTTCTGCACAATCGCTTGGGAAAGGCGATATGCAACTCAACGGTGGCTTAGGCACCTCTGGTGCAGGCACAATGCTGTATGCTGCTGCTGATTTTGGTGTTAGCCAACAAATTACCTTAGGAGGTGAGCTTTTCTACCGTGGTAGGACATACGAGTCCGTAGGGTATAGCAATGTGGGAATCTTGTTTACTAGTAACTTCCACTTTGCCAACTACATTCCTATTCCTCGTGAAATTGACCTCTATGGAGGGCTCAGTTTGGGGTATTACAGTTGGTCTAATGATGCTAAAATTTATTTGTTTTTGTCGGAATATACCTCTGGATTGGCTCTCCGTTTCCAATCGGGAGCAAGGTATTTTTTTGCAGAAAACTTAGCTGTAAACGCAGAATGGTTCTTAGAAGCTAATGGTTTTTCAGGAGGAGGTCTCAAAGCAGGAATTACTTACCGTTTCTAAAATCTTAGTGAATAACATAAGCTGCCCGAAAAGTCTATACACTTCGACTTTTCGGGCATTTTTTTAGTTTTTGGTACGTTCTGGATGTACTCTTAGGTAGTATTCCTTGAAAAATCGGAGCTCTTCCCAAGTGTATTTTCCATCTAATTTTTCATACACTCCTTTTATTTTGGTAGGATCTTCTTCAGCTTCAAAGGCATTGTTTAGTTCTTCAAAATCTTCTTCGTCAAAACTGCCTCTAATAATTTCTACAGATAGTTTATCGGTAGCGATTAGTTTTAGAAGGTGCTGGTAGATGGTGTTTTCCGAAAGCATTCGCTCACTGGCTATTTGCGATATTGTTTTACCTTCGTTCCATTTTTGTAGTGTAGCCTCGTAAGTGCTCGGCTTTTTGGGTTTTTCTTTTCCTTCTGAGGGGGCTTTTTCAACCATTGGTTGGACAAAAAGTTGTTCTTTTTTTAGATTATCGTAAACTTTCTGCCTAAGAGTGTCGCGCAGTTTTTGTAGTTTGTCGCTGTTTATTTTTTCTTTGTTAAAGTGTTCGTTGCGCTGCGCTAAGGCTATCATCTGTTCCAATCGGAAGAGACGTTTTAGGAGTTCGGCAAAACTGTCGTCTAGCTCGGCGATTTCTTTGCTGAAGTCTTTTACTTTTTTCTGTCCCATTAGTTTGGCTTCTACGTATAATAGCTCGTACCAGAAGTCTTCTAACAGTGGTTTGAAGTAGGCAATGGCTTTCTCTACCCGTTCAAAGATGAGGTTTAGAGGGGTATTGGTCATAAAATAGCCTTGCAACTGTTTGCTGAACTTCTCGGCTATCTCGTTGAGAGTTTGCATTTGTTTTAGTTGCTTTCCTGCCCAAGTCTTATAGTTGTTTTTGAGACCTATTTCGCCTGTATAACTGTTTTGATGTAATACCCATTCTTCGAGCAAGGGTTGCCAATAGAAGGTTTGGCTGATGCAGTTTTTCATAAAGGCTATTTTACCTTCTTCGCAGGCAGTTATCAGCTCTTCTTCTGAGGCTTTGTTTCCGGCATATTCTATTACTTCTTCTTCGTTGTCGATGCCATTTTGATTTACAGATGACAGTAAAATGAGCCCGTTCATTGAACGGAGTCGGGAGAAGGCAACATAGGCTTGTCCGGAAGCAAATACACTGTTTAGGTCTAAGATGGCTTTTTCAAAAGTGAGTCCTTGGCTTTTGTGTATGGTGATTGCCCAAGCTAGTCGGAGGGGGTATTGGGTGAAGGTGCCTAATAGCTCTTCTTCGATGTCTTTGGTGTTTTCATTTACTTTAAAGCGGATATTCTCCCATTCGTATTGTTCTACGCTGATGATGTTTCCTCCATCTAAGGCTACTTCTACGCTTTGGTCGCTGAGAGCATGTACGGTGCCCATTTTTCCGTTGAAGAATAGGTGCTCGGGAGAGGTGTCGTTCTTGATGAACATTACTCTTGCTCCTTTTTTCAGTTGGATGACTTTCTCGATAGGGTAGAGGTACTCGGGGAAGTCGCCTACTACGCTGGCTTCGTAGGTGAGGAGTGGTGTTTTGAGTTGTGCCATTTCGTGCTGGTTAATTGTATCGGCTTTTGCGTTGTGTGTGGTGAGTGTTACGTACTCATTTTTGCTTTTTTGTGCAAATTCGGGTTTGACGTAGGGGGCTAATTGGCGCAAATCTTCTTGAGAGAGTTTGTTTTCGCGCAAATGGTTGAGGATGGAGATGAAGAGCTTGTCGGTTTGTCGGTAAATTTTCTCTAATTCGACGTATAGAAGAGGGTTTTGCTGTATCACTTGTGAATGGAAGAAGAACATTCCTTTGTAGTAGTGTTTTAGTACCTCCCATTCTTCTTGTTTTACTACTGGGGGTAGTTGTAGGAGGTCTCCGATGAATAGTACTTGTACGCCTCCGAAAGGGTGTTTGTTTTTTCGGATTTGTTGTAGTATAAAGTCCATTGCGTCTACGATGTCAGCACGGAGCATACTTACTTCATCGACGATGAGTAGTTCCATATTGCGGATGAGTTGGATTTTGTTTTTGTGCATTTTGAAGTGTTTTCGGAGGGATTCTCGATTTTCAAAGCGCAAATACTCGTTGGCTATAGGAGGCGTAGTGAATGATGGGAGGAAGGAGGCAAAAGGCAACTGGAACAAAGAATGAATAGTTACGCCACTAGCGTTTAGGGCGGCGATGCCTGTGGGAGCTACTACGACGGTATTTTTGTAGCTGGTGTTGATGATCTTGTGTAGGAGGGTAGTTTTTCCTGTTCCCGCTTTTCCTGTCAGGAATATGTTTTTATTGGTTTGATTTACAAGTGTTAGTATTTGTTCTTCCATAGTTTAAGCTGTGAAGGACTATTAATGAGGTTGTTTTGTGTTCGTATGAGATTCGTTTAAGGTTCGCTTGAGAGAGTGCTTTTATAGGGTGTTTTTGTGGAGAGGTGTATTGGGAGGTGCTTTGCGACAAAAGTATGAAATATTTTGGAAATACAAAAAAATAGTTTACCTTTGCGACTTGAAATTAAGGTTATTAGCTTGATTAGGTTATGAATAAACCCACTATTGAAGAGAATTTAGAAATTGTTAAAAAGGTACTCACTAAATATCTGGAGGATAATGGACATAGGAAGACTCCTGAACGTTATGCTATTGTGAAAGAGATTTATGAGTACAATGATCATTTTGATATAGAGACCTTGTATGTGAATATGAAGAATAAGAAATACAGGGTAAGTAGGGCGACTTTATATAATACTATTGAACTTTTGCTTGAATGTGGTTTGGTGAGGAAGCACCAGTTTGGCCAGAATCAGGCTTATTATGAGAAGTCTTACTTTGACAAGCAGCACGATCACGTTATTCTGACTGATACTGGAGAGATAATGGAGTTTTGCGACCCTCGTATTCAATCGATTAAAAAGACTATAGAAGAGGTTTTTAACATTGAAATTATAGCGCATTCGCTTTATTTTTACGGTACGAGGAAAAAGAGCAATGCACTGGCAGAAGAAACTGTAGAGCAATCAGAACAAGAAAAATAGCACAAAATGGCAGTAGATTTATTATTAGGTCTTCAATGGGGAGATGAAGGCAAAGGAAAAATAGTGGACGTACTTACCCAAAAGTATGACCTCATTGCGCGTTTTCAAGGGGGGCCTAATGCGGGGCATACTCTTGAATTTAACGGTATTAAGCACGTGTTGCATACGATCCCATCGGGGATTTTTCACCCTAAAGCGATTAATATTATTGGTAATGGTGTGGTGATTGATCCTATTATTTTTAAGAAAGAGATTGATGGATTGGCGAAATACGATGTCAATCTGAAGCAGAATTTGTTAATTTCGCGTAAAGCACATCTTATTTTGCCTACCCATAGGCTGCTGGATGCTGCTTCGGAGGCATCGAAAGGGAAGGCTAAAATAGGTTCTACACTGAAAGGTATAGGGCCTACTTATATGGACAAAACAGGACGTAATGGTCTGCGTGTGGGGGATATAGAGTTAGACGATTTTGCACAACGCTACCGCCACTTGACTGACAAGCACGAGGAGATGCTTTCCAACTATAATGTGGATATACAGTATAATCTCAAGGAATTAGAAGAGGAGTTTTTTGAAGCGATTGATTTGTTGAAGACTTTTCAACTAATTGACAGTGAGGAGTACTTGTATCAGGCTTTGAAGTCTGGCAAAAAGATTTTGGCTGAGGGGGCACAAGGCTCTATGCTAGATATTGATTTTGGTACTTATCCTTTTGTTACTTCGTCTAATACTACTGCGGCAGGAGCTTGCACTGGTTTGGGAATAGCGCCTCGCAGCATAGGAGAGGTAATTGGTATTTTTAAGGCTTATACTACACGTGTGGGCAGTGGCCCTTTCCCAACTGAACTCTTTGACAAAGATGGTGATACGATGACGGAAGTAGGTAGAGAGTATGGTGCGACTACGGGTAGACGCAGACGTTGTGGCTGGCTTGACCTTGTTGCGCTGAAATATGCTATACAGGTGAGTGGGGTAACCCAACTTGTGATGATGAAAGCTGATGTGCTCAGTGGTTTTGAAACGCTGAAGGTTTGTACTTCATATCTTTACAAAGGGAAGGAAATCAGTCATTTGCCTTATAACATAGAGGAGCAGAACGTAACGCCTATTTACACGGAGCTGAAAGGCTGGCACCAAGATTTGACTCAGATTTCTGACTACAACCAGTTACCACAAGAGTTGTTGGACTACATTAATTTCTTGGAAGAGGCTTTGGAGGTACCTATTAAGGTCGTATCGGTAGGGCCAGATAGGACTCAGACGATAGTACGATAAAATTCTGTTAAACAAAATACAAAAAGGCATAATTTTAAAAATTATGCCTTTTTGTATTTTGTTTTGTAATTTAAAAGTTGTACATTTGTTGCGAAAAACTTATTGCCTACTACTATGGAAGAGAATATAAGAAAATTCCTGAATACCATCCTTGAAGAAGCTACCCCACTAATAGCTACTTTGAACAAGGGGGTTAGTGCAGCCCAAATTATGGATTTTGAACGTGATATGGGTGTGTGTTTGCCAGAAGATGTAAAAACGCTTTACCAAAACTTTAACGGTCAAAAGAACCGAGAGAATGTTTTTTTCATTGATGGGCTACGATGGCTTCCTATGGAAGAAATAAAAGAGAAACAGCAAGATTGGTTACGCATATTAGAAAAACAGCCTAATTGGGAAAAACTGAGTTTTGATGAAGAAGAAGCAATAGATATGGGATGGGATAAGGCAATAAAAAATCAGTTCTACAATCCGAAGTGGCTTCCTTTTCTGACAGATGGTAGTCGTTTTATGTTTATTGATTTAGACCCTGACACCAATGGAGTTTATGGGCAAATAGGGGAAATAGACTTGGTTTTGGGTTCTATTTCGGACTCGTTTATGGACATAGTAGACAATTCACTTTTAGAATGGTTTGAGTCGCTAAATGAGGATATAGATGAGGGGATTGTGTTCTATGACGAGGGGAAGCACTCGTTAGTAGACCATTTTATGAAGGACTATTCAGATGATGTTCCTAATATTTTTGCTCCGGAGCCTGATTATGTTTCGAGTGGGGGTTCAAATGTATACAACTACTCTGCCGAAAATCGCACAGACTTTGTGTTACCTGACCGCAGTTGTGTGTATATGGAAGAGATTTGCAATCATTTTGAACGCTACGTCGGTGAGGTAGACAGTGTTTTCCACGAGATTATTTCGGAATATGCGCATATTGATGTGCATTGGATTAAGCCTACTCAGAAAAGGCCTTATCACGTGCTTTTTACAACAGGGATGAGCGATTATCCAATGTATTTGCCCAAAGACATTGAGGATCCCACTGAGTACAGCCACGCTGAGTTGATGGTTTATCTGCCTGCTGATTGGAAAATAGGAAATGAGGCTTTTGAGCAGGATGATAACTATTGGCCTATTTACTTTTTGAAGATGATAGCTCGCTTTCCGCATCAGTACAAGACTTGGATGGGGGAGGGACATACGATTCCGAATGGCCCTAATGCTGAACCTATTGCTAATACTAATTTTGCTTGTATTCTTTTGATGCCTCCTTACTTATCGGAAAAGGAAGCATTTCTAAAGTTGCACACGGAAGATGGAACGACTATTAATTTCTATTCGTTGCTTCCGCTTTATGTGGAAGAGATGGATTTGAAATTGGAAGAAGGGGTAGAGACGCTCTTGGAGCTTTTTGAAGAGAATCAAATCTCGGAAGTGATAGATGTACAGAGGAAGAATGTAGCTTTGTAAAATATATTTTAGAGTTTAAAGAAAAACCGATGAAATAATTTCGTTTCATCGGTTTTTCTTTAGTATTTCGGCTAATATTTTCTTGGCGCGCAGCAAGATGACTTTTACGTTACTCATAGAGTTGCCTGTTATTTCAGCGATTTCTTTGTATGATTTTTCTTGCAAATAGCGCAGCTGGATAGCAGTTCGGTAGGGGTCTTTTAGCTGTTTGATACTGTTGAGGAGGTAGTCAAGTTGTTGCTCTCGTATTAGGCTATCCTCGATGGTAGGAGTGTTGTCAATGATAGTTGGGGTAGGGGAGCTGTCTAAAGACAACGGGAGCTCTCCTTGTTTTCTTAAATCGTCAATATAGATATTCTTGGAGATGGTAATCAGCCAAGTGCTGAAAGAATAGTTTTCGTTAAACGTACTTATTTTGTTGAAAGCGCGTTCAAATGTTTGAATAGTGATATCTTCGGCTTCTACTTCGTTGTTGAGTCGTCTAAGCTGGAAGAGGTAGACCTCTTGCCAAAATTCGCTGAGCAACCAGCTGAAAGCTCGTTGCTCACCTCTTTTGGCTGCTGCTATTTGTTCTAGAATAATAGTTGACATTATTTATTGCGGCATTCTTGTTCGTCTGGCGTACGTCCGCAGAAACTACAGGGCTCTCCTTCGGGATTTAAATGAGGGTTCTGGCTAGCACAAGTACCAGAGAATTTTCCTCCCTTTTTTGCCCATATTTTGATGGCCATCCCTCCTACACATAGGAAGAGGATGCCAATAGTTAATAAGGCTAATTTCATTGTATTTTTAGTTTATTTTAGGTTGAAAAGATTTTCGACTGCGGGCACGCGCTCGCATATAAAACCTTCCGCAAAATCTGTACCAATCAGACGGCCAAGGTCGCGTGCACGATAGGTTACGCTGTCCAAGAAATTCTTGTCGGAAATAGGAGTAGTAGGCTCATTGCTATTGCTGTCGTAGAACTGAGAGCTGTATGCTAATACGGCAGCTATTTTGGTATCCATAAATCCAGAGATGTCTACTACGAAGTCGGGAGTTAGATTTTTCCATTGGATATAGTGGTACACGACTTTGGGTCGCCACGCTGTTTGGGCTTCTCCTTCGAAAAAAGTTTTTATGCGGCGCAGACCGCTTAAGAAACAGGCATCACTAACGAGTTTGCTTCCTTTGCTGTGGTCTATATGCCTATCGTCAATGGCGTTGCAGAGCACAATCTCGGGTTGGTATTGGCGTATTTTCTGGATGATGGCTCTTTGGTGAGCTTCGTCGTTGAGAAAAAAGCCGTCGCGGAATTTGAGGTTTTCGCGCACTTTAGCTCCCAATACTTCTTTGGCTTTGGCAGCTTCTTGTAGGCGTATTTCTGCACTGCCACGAGTACCTAGTTCTCCTTGTGTAAGATCGATGATTCCTACAGTTTTTCCTAAGCTGATTTCTTTAGCAAGGGTACCTGCTGCGCCTAGTTCTACATCGTCGGGGTGTGCCCCAAAAGCCAATATATCTACTTTCATCTGTTAATTATTAATGTTTAATTGTATTTCTTGAGCTATTTTATCCAACATCTCATACCTATTGCGGTAGAGAGAGCGTTTGCTGGATTTAATTTCTTCCATACTTTTGCGCTGCATTTCTTTCGGAAGTAAAAACCAACCATTGTTGCTAGATATCCCATCAGCTTCTCTCCACAAAGTGTCGTAATTAAAGCTGAGCTTGTGTAGCAATTGAATATGAATGAAGTGTTTCTTGTTGTGGGCTTGAATTTTGTTGCCTGCCCCATATACAGTTTGGCAGCCTAGTTGTTTTGCTACCTCCTGAATGATGAAAATCATCAGCGCTTTTGGGCGAAGAGCATACATTTGCTTTTGTAGCTCTTTGATAGCATTTTCAGTTTCAGAGGCTTTGCTACCTTGCACACAGCCTATACGACAGACCCACTGATCTTTTTCCTTATCGATTACAAAGGACGCTTCACAGATGGCTTCGGGGTAGCTATCGCAGTGCAACGATGCTACCAGCTCGCCTTCTTTTCGGAATCGCTCGTTGTAGCCCAAATAGATTTGCCCTTGAATGTTATCGTATTTCATAGGGAAATTAGCTATTTTCAGAGGCTTTTGCGATTGGATCAGTCGGGTTAAAAAAGGGTGCCTTTTGATGAATGCATAGCAATTAAGCAAAGCATTAAGTCGCTGTTGCTTGTTCCATTCAGTAGACATATACACGCGGAAAGGCTTGAAATAGATACGTGGCCTATGCTCAAGTACCCAATGATACTCTTCAGATAGTATGAGGCTGAACCACTTTTTGGCAAAAGGAATGTTCAGTAGTGTGTGGAAAAGGATCTTGTTTTTCTGTTTTTTGAGGTATTTTGGGTTTTCATTAGCAAAAGCTCTTTCAGTAAGGGTAAGTGCTTGGTGTAGTAGTTCTTTGGTCGTCATTAAATCAATCTACTGTGTTAAATTTATTCTTCAATCCATTGTACTACTTCAGCATCAGAGGGTAAAGTTCTAGGGGCTATTACCTTCTCTAATTTACCTTCTCGACCAATCAGATATTTTTGGAAGTTCCATTGTACTTTGGAGTCAGCTACGCCATTTTTATCTTTTTGGGTGAGGAATTGGTAAAGAGGGTGCATCTGTTTGCCTTTTACTGATATTTTGCTCATCATAGGGAAAGAAACTCCGTAGTTGAGGCTGCAGAAAGAGGCTATTTGTTCATTGCTACCAGGTTCTTGCCCCAAAAAGTTATTGGCAGGAAAGCCTATGATGATGAAATCTCTGTCCTTGTATTGTTGGTAAAGGGCTTCCAATTCCTTGTACTGAGGGGTAAGACCGCATTTTGAGGCGGTATTTACAATCATTACTTTTTTGCCTTTGAGCTCGGCAAGGGCAAACGGTTGTCCGTTGATGTCTTCTACTGTGAACTGATAAATAGTTTGATTATCAGCGCTGTTTTGTGCTTGAAGTGTTTCCATATAGGGGATGAATAAACTGATGATTAGAATAATGTATTTCATAGAGGGTAATTATTTTCGGCAAAATTACGGAAAAGGTTTGAGTTATTAAAGAAAAACTTTATATTTGCGACCAAAATAAATTGCTATGTTTTCAGAAAAAGCTTTTAAAATATTTGAAGAGAGTATCAGAAAGTACCATATTGCCGACGATGTGTACCAACCTTTTACCAATCCTTATCCGTCTACCGACTTGCTAAACCACTTGCTTTATCGCAAAAATTGGATTGACACTGTACAATGGCATTACGAGGATATCATTCGCGACCCGCACATCGACCCAGTAGCGGCT
>CAUQNY010000014.1:0-36579 GCA_963519425.1 uncultured Capnocytophaga sp. | reverse complement strand
CCACGACCCCGAGATTACAAATCACGTGCTCTGGCCAACTGAGCTATGCCGGCGTCTTTCTTTTTCGGAGTGCAAAAGTATAACTAATTTTATAAACTCCAAAACTTTTGACACTTTTTTTTTATTTTTTTTACACCATATCTCTTAACTAACTGATAATCAAATGTATTTTTAAGAAATCTCCCTGCATCAATCATCTGGCTCGCACATCTCTTTCCAGCATTTTCTCAGCACTAAAAACAAGGGGATCAACATTAAAAAAGCATCTGCAAAAATAAAACTAGGGGTATCAGTAGGTTTCATATCCTCAACAAAGCGATATACTGTTACCCCTATGAAAATAAACATTAGTCCTATATAGAAAGCTTTCTTCATTTAGAGTTGCTCTCTTTGACTAATTCACAAAATCGTTGTAGGTTTCTACCATACGTTCGTAGTTGTCAGAGACATCTTGAAGATCTTCTTCCGAAAACCCTTTAGCCTCTTTGCCATTGTCTAACATTTTCTGTACTCCAGCTACAAATTTCTCAATCGCCTCATTGAAAATTTTAAACAATACTTGTTTGCGTCCATCTTTTATTTTAGGAAGTTCTTTGTTTTTAGCAAGCTGCTGTGCAATTTCGTTGCAAGTAGTTTGCAACTGTGCTGTCTGCACCTCTTCCTTGTCCATTTCTACACCAAGTTCATCTATAAAACGATCGGTAAGGGTTATGATGCGTTTGGAAGAAATGATCTGATCTTTCAGAGGGTGATCGCTCAAGATACTCTCTTCGGCTTGTTCAACAATAGGACTCATCAAGGCAAAAAGTCTTTTCTGATTTACATAGAAAACCAAAACATTACTAGCTGACTCGTCGGCAATTTTTTTAATTTTTTCAGCATCACTTTCTTTGTAATTACCATCAGAATTAGAGAGGTAACGCTGCATCTCTTCGGCCGCAGAACGAACTTTGTAGGCACTTTCTTTCATCTGAATAAAATAAGTACTAACAGAATCTCTTTGCTCTCCAAAGCCACTAGGCACCTTTTTATCTTCAAAACCGTTAGGCATTGGAGCAAAAATAAGACGAATAGGCTTGATACCTGTTTCTCCTTTTTGTTTTTCCAAGACATATTCTTCCGCCTTCTTTATATAGTCCATTGATTTTAAGAGATAGTCTGCCTCATATTTTTTGTAGAGGTCTAAAGCGGCATTGTGGAACTCAATTACATCATTGGCATTTTGGCGACCGCTAAGCGAGCTACCAAAAGGGTTCTTACTGCTGTTATTGCAGCCTACAAGGGCTAAAACAGCCAAAGCTAAAAAAATGATTTTTTTCATATAGTTTATTTTTAATTCATTTGTTTGCACACAATATTGGTATTTTACTCCTCTCTCTGTTAGCAAAACTAAGGCTTAAGCTACTACTTACAAAGAAGTGTTCTATCAGGCTTTGCAGAAAGCAGCATTTTAGTTTCAAATACAAGAGTGAATTTGGCTACTAAACTACCAATGTTTCTTATATTGAGATTTCTTTTAGATTAGATTGTTTTTCAGCTCTTCCGTAGAAACAAAAAAATGGCCATACCCTTTGCAGTAAGTCCATTTCTAAGCATCTTGTTATCTTTGCATCATTTAATTACGACAATGAAAGGCAATTAAAAAGACATCCCTTCTATACAACCTCTACGAAACTGAACTCTGCTTTCCCCACATCCCCTCTTTTAAAATATTCAGAAAGTATTTTGAGAAGAAAAGCTCAGAACGCAGTGTATCAGGGATTGGAAAGTGCCTCTCTCCAATGGCGAATGGGGAAAGCAAAATCTTTTTTTACCTTAGTTTTATCCAACACCGAATAGGCTGGACGGGTTACCTTGCTAGGAAACTCGGCCGAGAGACAAGGAAGCACTTCGCACTGATAAGCCGCTAATTTCACAATTTCAGCAGCAAAATCATACCAAGAACACACCCCTTCATTAGAAAAATGATAGGTTTCGCGCTTACCTTTATAAGAGCCTGTCTCAATAATATGCACTACTAGGGCAGCCAAATCGGCGGCATTGGTGGGAGAGCCTACTTGGTCGAACACCACTTTCAGCTCAGCGCGTTCTGCACTGAGGCGCTGAATAGTTTTAAGGAAATTATGTCCGAAGTGATGTGAGTAAAGCCACGAAGTGCGAATAATAAGATGTTCAATACCCGCCTGACGAATAGCCTCCTCTCCTGCCCATTTCGTGCGCCCATAAACTCCTAAAGGTTGCACTAAATCGGTTTCTGCATAGGGTGTATTCTTATTGCCCCCAAAAACATAATCGGTGGAAATGTGAATAAGAGGCAATTCAAACTCATTACACACTGCAGCCAAATGTGCTACAGCTATTTCATTAATCGCCCGTGCCGCAGCCTCATCGTCTTCTGCCTTATCTACATTAGTATAAGCAGCACAATTAACGATGAGGCTTACAGCATTCTGCTGCACAAAAGCCCGAACAGCTTCTTTTTGGGTAATATCCAACACATCGGCATCAGCAAAGAAGTACTGACCCTTTCGCAATGTGTTGGCTTTTATCTCAGAGCCCAATTGGCCTCCGCCCCCTGTAACTAACACATTCATAGCTAGCTAATATACTAATAGCTAAAGCTGAATGCGTTTGAACCTACCGCTACTCCGTATTTAGTCGCCATACGGCTTACGTCTCCTTTGTACTTTTCAGGAACATTGTTTCCGTAAGCACTGTACAACTGAGCGAATTTTTGTTTCAATTCAGGAGTTACCTCGGTGTTGAAATTCTCCATATAGAGAATTTGCTCGATAAGTTTTACAAATTCTTCCATTTTTTTGATTTTTAAATTAGATAATTAGTTTGATTATTTCGACGGCAAAGGTACGAATAATTTACAACATAGCAAGCATAAGTTATCATTAAAAATCAACAGACTATTAACAAAGTTATAAACAGTACGCAACATGCTGCGCACTAAAACCCATTGGTCAGTTTTAGAAGCATTTTACCTATTGCATATCAGTCTGTTTGAATTCCTTCTACCATACCTTTAACATTATCCCAAAGGTCATTCATTTTTCTTTTAACCTTCATCAGTCTATATTTTGCAGCTATGGCAAAATATTGCCCTGTTAAACCCTCTATTTTGCTACGCTCCACCGGAGTTAGTTTTTTTTCAAATTTAAAAAATTCTTTTTCGCTAAATCTTTTAAATTCTTCTTGAACTTTTAACCAATCTGCATCGTCATAATGCTCAAAGTTTTTTTTCACATCATTAACAAATGCTTCATAGTTTTCTATATAACCTTCCTTTGTAAAAGAATGTTTACACGACACCAATAAAATTTGGAGCAAACAGCACAAAATAGCTAATAAAATTATTTTTTTACCCTTACTTTTCATATATTATCATTTGAGAGTTTAGTTTTGATTTTTCTATAAGGTCATTAACAGTAAGCATAAATCCTTCGTGTATTTGCCCAAACTGAGCTAATACTTCTTCAAGCAAGCTCTTTTCTTTAATATTCATTGCTTTTGAAATCAAATCCATTTTCTTTTGGCTTATATTTAGCACCTTATCCATCAAGTAAATGCTATCTTTCTCTTTGCTATCGATTACTGTTTGGATTTGTTTGAAATACAATTCTGCCAAGGCCTTGGTAATCCGTAGCTTTTCTTCTTTTTGTCTGTATTCAAGTCGCTCTTGACTACTCAGCTCCAAAATTCTCTTCTGTTCTAAGTCGTTCATATCTAATATTTTATAATACAGTCCAAGATCTCCAGTGGGGCTTATTTTTATGAGAAGTGGTAAAAGCTCAATCAGCATAAAAAATAGACGCAGCAGCCACGTTGTCCAAAACACTACAGACTCTTTTGATCCGAGTTCAGAGAGGGCTCTCATTCTCCCAATAAATCCTTGAGCGTTTTTATTTTCTAAGGCAAGAGCAAACAATTCTTTTTCCTTCTGTATATTTTGCATCTCAAAATCTGCAATAGTCTGATACCTAAGAAACTCTGTTTGGTAAGCTTTGAAATCATTATACTTCTGCTGGTATATAGGACCTTGGTTTCGAAGCTTGCTACCCGAAGTTCCATCCATTTCACCAGTATATGCTTCCTGTAATTTATCAAGATGCTCTCTTCGAGAGTTCAAATCGTTTTTTATCAGCAAAATCTTCTCGTTCAATTCAGCATTTTTATCAGCCTTAGCCTTTTCTTGTTTAACAAACAACTGTTCTTCAATTGAATCTTCAAAAATTTTGAGAACAATAGGCTCTGCCAGCAAAAAACCAATTGCAATGGCCAATAACGCCCTTCCTATAAGACCAAAAGAAAAAGTCCCCGGACGACCATATGCCATAATACTCCTGTCGATAATCAACAGCACTATTGCTGAGAGAATCCCACCACAAATAGCAAGAAAAGCATTGCCACAGAAAAAGTAAAAGGCATAGGAATAGCTAAACAAAGCTAACAGTGCTGGAATAAGTACCATCATTCCAGCGATAGATAGCTTCTTTATTTCTGAGCTAGTACATTGTAAGGCAGTTTGGTTATCATATCCCGCTACCCGAATCAATAGTAAATTAATTTTGTTCATTGTGTTATTTTTTTAGGTTTATAATTCATTCCATACATGCACGTCTAGCAAAAGTATTTACTAATGCGCTGTTAAGGGTTATACCTTTTGAGTTCTTCGTTAAGGATTGCTTCAAATTTATCCAATAAGCCACTAAGAAAATGTAAGTATCTATCTTCTTCTGCAGCAATTGAATCATCAAATTGCTTCTGAAGACGTGGATAATTTGCTAAACTTCGAGCGTAGTCATACTTTTTCATCATCATTTTTATAAAAGCAAATTGTCGGTCTCCAACTTCAATGGAAAGTTCCTGCAGCTTTTTTGTAAGAAAAGTTGCCACTTGTTGTCTGTAATGCCCTTTAATCATTTTAAGCCCTGCATCGCATCTTTCTTTGAAGTATTCCAAGCGTGTCTCCAGCAAAGTTTTATAGAAAGCAACTCTATAGTCGGCTGATGTTTTTAGCAATTCCATTTTTACATCTTGGACTTGGTCGTACATAGAGCGATTTGTCCACTTATCCCAGAGTCCCCAAGACTTAGTTATTTGAGATTGATAAAAACTATCTATCTCTTCTTGATTTTTTGACATAAGATCCAACTCGGTAGTTTCATGCTTTACCGAGCGCTCTATTAAGTCATTTTTTTGTTTTGTTTCCATCATAGAAGTGGTAAAATTAGAAGATGTACCCTTATCTATATTTACAAGAGTTTCATCAAAAGTGTTATAATGTTCCATAACATTAAAATTGCTGCTTTGTAAAAACTTCAGTTAGGTGCAGCTTATTAACCTAAAGTGAAATTTATTAAAAAGTGCTTTTTTAATTCGTTTATCAATTTAGCACTAAGCAGAAGGCGCATTAAGAGCTAAACAGATTTTTAACTATAAAAACTAGGGGAAAAACGCTTGTACGTAAGTAAGTTTCTATATGAAAACATACAAGCATATATAAATGAAGTAAAAATATCGTTTAGTTGTTGTTGCTTTGTCGTTATTTATACTTTCAATTTGCCGCAAATGTAAAGAAAGATTTTCTTTTCCTCCAAATTTTTAACGACTTTTTTTAATAATATTTTACAACAGTCTAATAATCAATTTATAAAAAAACAATAAAAAATAAAAACTTCCTCCAGCTATCTCCCTTTATACCTTCAAGATATCTACATAGCCAACAATTGATTGGTCAAGCACTCAAAATTAGAAATTCTACAAGAGTAATCTCAGTTTCTAAGCTAATACCTAAGAAAAAAACTTCTCTTAGAGACATCTCGAAGCAATGGCGAAGAAAAAGTGTACTTGCTACTAGCTCCAAGTCTCTATAAAAATACCCAAGAACAGAAAAACAATTATCACCTCAAAGATTTGTTTAATTGATTATTTTAACGTGAGTTCGAATTAAGCTGGAGCAAGTCTTTTTACATCAACAATATCTTTATGTAGATTAGTAGAAGGTTTTTTATCGAAGAAAGAATATGCTATTAGTTCTGATAATAAGTTAGTTGTAAAATTATCAAAAGAACGATGTCTTGTGTGTTCTACTTGACAAATATTTTTTAACTCGCCGTTTACTGTTTCTATTAAAGCTCGCTTTTTAAGCACTATTTTGTCTTGTAAGAGCATTAAACTATTTTTCATGTTCTTTTTGATCTTACTGATTAAATGTATTCCATCAACAAATAGTTGTTCAAATAAATCTTTGCTGATATAACCTTTATCTCCAAAGAGTTTTCCAAAGATTCTCTTATGTAAGTTCATGTCAGAGAGAGGCTTACAATCATCTACATTACCTGATGTTATTATAAAGTCAAGTATTTCACCTTTATTATTGATGATTAGATGTAGCTTAAATCCAAAGAACATCGTCCTTTTTGGGCTAATTCTTTGAATACTTTATGTTGTTTTTCACGTTTTATATAACAAACTCTTATGGAAGTAGAATCAATATATGAAATGCCAGTACTTTTTCTTAATCAGTACTTTTTCAAGAATATAGCTAATTTTACAACTACTTTCTTTTGTAGTTCAACAAAACGATTATAAGATACTGTTTGTGGAAACTCTTTTTTCATATGATTCTTTACGTGATTGATATAGTAATGTTTCAAATCTCTATAAGGAGATGAATGAAAGAGAATTAATATAGTCATAACCTCACTATCAGATAGGGTTGTTTTACGATTTCTCTGCTTTAAGGTAGTATCTTGTATAAGGCTATTGTCGGATACTATTTTTTCAAAATTCTTGCCAAATTCGTCTATTATGAAGAAAAATTCTGCAACTTTGTAGTTTGATAACATAGAGATGGATTTTTAGTTAAATTTTTGGTTATCAAGATAAAAAGTTACTAAAACTATCTTTTTTTTTGCAAACTAGAAACTAGCTTTTCTTACGTCGAACTGACATTTTTCACCTTCCCCCTAACGCTAATTATTCGTCATTCCTTGCGCTTAAAATTCGAAGATACGAGCCACACACGTGAGGAGTCAGACGGTGGAGAAAAGAAGCAGAAGCGACAGGAGAAAGTGAATAGGATGTGAATAGATAGTGAAGCCAGAGTATGAAAAGCAACAAAAAAAACTGACCTATAGCTGTGTATCTAGATGTTTCTACAAAATCATCAATCGTTAGGGTTAAAAATTCGCAAGATTATAACACAAGTTTTGCATTCTTAGCATTTTAGCAAAACCCTGAATTTCACTAGGGACTTCGTTCTTATTTATTAATTATCAATCAATTATTTACAACGAGTAACAACAAGCTCAGGAGAACTTATCCTTCTTCACAAATTAGCAAATTGATAAATTATTCGTACCTTTGCCGCCAGAAAACAATTCAATTTTTATTTACTATCTATGGGAATTTTTGACAAACGAGAAAGCTACAAACCTTTTGAATATCCGGAGGTTATGGAGTTTGTAAACGCAATGCACCAATCGTTTTGGGTACATTCTGAAGTAGAATTCACAGCTGACATTCAGGACTTTAAATCGAACCTATCGGCTACTGAACAAGAGGCTATCAAACGCGCACTACTAGGCATTGCTCAAGTAGAGGTATCTGTAAAAACTTTCTGGGGCGACCTCTACGACCTCTTCCCTAAACCTGAATTTAACGGTCTGGGAGCTACCTTTGCCGAATGCGAGTTTCGACACAGCGAAGCCTACGCCCGATTGCTAGAAGTATTGGGCTACAACAACGAGTTTGAGAACCTGTTGGAAGTACCAGTTTTCAAAGAACGCAATAATATACTGAAAGAGTATCTGTCTAAAAACCGTGAAAATGCAATGGAGCGCATTCTCTTCTTTACGCTCATCATTGAAAACGCATCACTATTCAGTCAGTTTGCTACTGTCTTGTCGTTTGCACGTTTCAGAGGATACTTGAAGAATGTAGCTAACATCATCGCTTGGACTTCTATTGATGAACAACTGCACGCCAATGCAGGCATTTACATTCTGAAGAAAATCTTTGAAGAGAACCCTGAAATGAAAGCCAAAGCACAACTCGACGCTACTGACTTCATTCGCAGTTACATTGTTTTGGAAGATAAAATGTTGGATTGGATTTTTGAACAAGGAGAGATTGACTTCTTCAGCAAGAAAGATTTAGCCAACTATATGCGTTACCGCTTAGACGACTCGCTAACACAATTAGGGTTAGGCAAACCTTTCAACATCACCGCTGATGAGGCCAAACCTATGATGTGGTTTGAAGAAGAAGTTTTCAGCAATGAATTGGACGACTTTTTCGCTAAACGCCCTACAGCCTACACCAAACACGACAAGAGTATTACCGAAAATGACCTTTTCTAAGTCTTTGTCCACTGACGAGCTGTATATACAAAGGTGCATACAGTTAGCCCAAAATGGATTGGGGAGCACTTATCCGAATCCGTTGGTGGGTAGCGTTGTGGTACACCAAGGGCGTATAGTAGGTGAAGGATGGCATCAGCGCGCAGGGCAGGATCACGCCGAAGTACGCGCTATCGAACAAGTAACCGACCGACAAATACTAAAAGAAAGCACTTTATACGTAAGCTTAGAGCCTTGCAGCCATTATGGCAAGACCCCTCCTTGTGCTGACCTGATTGTGGCCTGTGGCATTCCTCGGGTAGTAATAGGCACTACTGACCCCTTTGCAAAAGTGTGCGGACGGGGCATCGAAAAGCTGCGTGCTGCAGGTTGTGAGGTGGTTGTAGGAGTATTGGAAGACGAGTGTCAAATGCTAAACAAGCGCTTTTTTACCTATCACCAGCAAAAACGTCCTTACATTTTCCTCAAATGGGCAGAAACAGCCGATGGCTACCTTGCTCCCTCTAAAAAAGAGGAGGTTGCTCCTGTATGGATTAGCAACTCTTATGCTCGGCAGTTGGCTCACCAGCTCCGAAGCACAGAACAGTCTATCTTGGTAGGTGCTACCACAGTAGAGGCAGACGACCCCTCGCTAACTACGCGCGAGTGGTATGGCAATTCTCCTCTGCGCATTGTTTTAGACCCCCAAGGGCGCACACCTAAACACGCTAAAGTATGTAATATCGAGGCTCCAACGTGGCTATGCCAAAGCACAGAAACTATAGATTTTGAGAAAAATGTTCCAGAACAGCTGTGCCATAGGTTGTACGATAGCGGCATTCAAAGCCTTATAGTAGAAGGAGGTGCCTATACGTTGCAAAGTTTCATAGAAGCTGGTTTGTGGGACGAAGCATGGGTATTTACAGGCGAGGTCTGCTTTGGCGAAGGGCTAAAAGCCCCTACCCTATCCCACTGCCGTGTGGTAGAACGCACACCATTACAAAACACCTTTTTAACAAAATACCAAAGAATCAAAAGCTAACTTTTTCTTCATTATTCATTGCGAATTTTGAATTGTTTTGTATCTTTGCACTTTATTAAACTAATTTTATTATGTCTTGGTTTAAAAGAACAGCGAAAGGAATCCAGACCTCTACCGAGGAGAAAAAGGATATTCCTAAAGGATTATGGTTTAAATCACCCAGTGGCAACATTGTAGAGCAAGACGAATTGGCGACTAACTTCTACGTAAGCCCAGACGACGATTACCACGTGCGCATTGGCAGCAAAGAGTATTTTCAGATACTGTTTGACAATAATGAATTTAAGGAATTAGACGCTAATATGGTCTCTAAAGACCCTTTGGAGTTTGTTGACACAAAAGCTTATACCCAACGCTTGGAAGAAGCCAAGCAGAAAACAAACTTAAAGGACGCTGTACGAACCGCTGTAGGAAAGTCAAAAGGAGCCCCTATCGTGATTGGTTGTATGGACTTTGCTTTCATAGGCGGATCTATGGGTAGTGTGGTAGGAGAGAAGATTTGCCGTGCTATTGACTATGCTATCAAGCACAAACTGCCTTTCCTAATGATTTCGAAATCGGGAGGTGCTCGTATGATGGAAGCAGCTCTTTCCCTAATGCAAATGGCTAAAACCTCTATAAAATTAGCACAACTGGACGAGGCTAAACTGCCTTACATCTCACTCTGCACCGACCCTACTACAGGAGGTATTAGTGCCTCGTTTGCTATGTTAGGCGACATTAATATTGCAGAGCCCGGTGCCCTAATAGGTTTTGCAGGCCCTCGCGTAGTAAAGGACACTACAGGACAAGACCTTCCTGAAGGATTCCAAACAGCTGAATTTGTATTAGAACACGGATTTTTAGACTTCATCGTAAACCGAAAACAGTTGAAAGACAAAGTAAACCTCTATGTGGATTTGGTGATGAACCGTCCCATCAGGTAGATAATTGGCATAAAAGAAAAAGAAAAAGCAAAGGCCGTAGCGCGATTAGCGGCTACGGCCTTTGCTTTACAAATATGCCAACAAAATCCTCTCCCAAAGAAATGGCTCTTGCCAATGATGTATTGATGAGTGTTGGAATCCCCAACATTTAGATGTCTATTTTCCCCGACACCTAAAATCTAACCCCCTAAAAAATGATTTCTTTTAAAGCCCCCAGCAATATTGCCCTAGTGAAATACTGGGGTAAAAAAGGAGAACAACTCCCTGCTAACCCTTCGGTTAGCTTTACCCTAACAAACTGTTTTACGGAAACTTCTATTCAATACGAGCATAGAAGTACATCGCCTTTGGCCTCTACTGAAGATTTTTCGTTTAATTTTAGTTTTGAAGGGCAGCCCAAACCTTCCTTCCACCCTAAAATCAACACTTTTTTCCAACGCATTGCCCCCTATCTGCCTTTTCTGAAAGATTATCATTTCAGCATTGCTTCGCACAATTCTTTTCCGCACAGCAGTGGCATTGCCTCCTCGGCTAGCGCAATGGCAGCGCTCTCTGTCTGCCTAATGAAAATCGCTAAGAACTTAGACCCTACACTCACTGAAGAGCAATTCTGGCAACAAGCCTCTTTCTTAGCTCGTTTGGGCTCAGGCAGTGCTTGTAGAAGTGTACAAGGAAGCATTGTAGTATGGGGCACACACCCTTCGATAGAAGGCAGCTCAGACAATTACGGAATCCCCTACCCTCTTCCTGTACACGAAATCTTCCGATCTTACCAAGACACAGTCTTACTCATCGACCGTGGGCAAAAGCAGGTGAGCAGCACCGTAGGCCACAACCTAATGCACGGACACCCTTTTGCTGAAGCGCGTTTTGCACAAGCCAATCAAAATATTGAGCGTCTCATCTCTTGCTTTGCTTCGGGTGATGTAACGCGTTTCATCGAGATTGTAGAAAGCGAGGCCCTTACCCTACACGCGATGATGCAAACCAGCATCCCTTATTTTATCTTGATGCGCCCCAACACCTTGGAAGTCATTCAGCGTATATGGAGGTTTAGACAAGACACCAAAGAACCTCTTTCTTTCACCTTAGACGCAGGAGCCAATGTACACCTACTATACCCAAAAAGCTCTAAAGCTGTTGTACACTCTTTCATACAAGAAGAGTTGTCTTCTTTTTGCGAAAACGGACAGTACCTTCACGACGAAGTAAAACAAGAACTACTCTAAACGACAACAAAATGACTCCCAAAACCGTTCTCATCACAGGTGCCACCTCGGGTATCGGGAAAGAAACAGCTCTGCTACTCGCTTCCAAAGGTTTTTTAGTTTATGGCACTGCCCGCAATATTGCAGACAAGAATCTACCTTTTCGCCTACTCCCTATGGACGTGCGCCAAGAGGAAAGTATCAAAACAGCTGTGCAACAAATCCTCAACGAAACAGGGCGTATTGACATTGTTATTAACAATGCAGGCGTAGGCATCACCGGAGCGGTAGAAGAGCTTCCTGCCGAAGCACTGCACAACGTATTTGCAACCAATCTCTATGGAGCTATCAGCGTCATCCAGCAGGCACTTCCTAGTATGCGCGCACAGGGCAAGGGATTGATTATCAATATTGCTTCTATTGCAGGCTATATGGGGCTACCCTTTCGTGGTGCCTATTCAGCCAGCAAAGGGGCTCTCCTACTGATGAGTGAAGCCTTGCGTATGGAGCTGAAACCTTTTGGAATAGAAGTAACTACCGTATCACCTGGCGATTATGCTACCGACATTGCTTCTCGCCGCTATCACGCGCCTGTAAACCCCACCTCACCCTATGCTGAAGTGTATCAAAAGCAACTTGACTTAATGAATGAGCACGTAGACAGGGGGGGCGATCCAAAAGAAATGGCCGAAAAGATTCTAAAAGTCATTCAGACCCCACAGCCCAGCGTGCATTACAAGCAAGGCAGTTTCTTGCAAAAATTCTCTATTGTCCTCAAACGACTCCTCCCCAGCAAAAGCTACGAGAAAATACTGATGAAACACTACCAAATAATATAGTGCCTCATAATTTTGCGTATTCATCATTTTGTATTACCTTTGCCTTTCAGAAAAAATAAGTGAATCACCCTGCTGTTATGATAATTGATAGAATAAAAGAACACATCACTAAGATTGAGGATTTTAGAGCAAAAACCAAAGAGGAACTCGAACAGTTCCGCATCCAATACCTAGGAAAAAAAGGAGTGCTGAACGAGTTTTTCACAGCTTTTAAAGAAGTCCCTAACGACGAAAAAAAGACTTTCGGACAGGTAGTGAATGAGCTCAAAAGCAAAGCTGAGGCTAAAGTGCAAGAGTTGCGCGACCTCCTTGAAGAACACAACGAGAGCAAAGGAATCTACGGAGACCTCAGCCGCCCAGCTACGCCTGCCCCTATTGGAGCACGCCACCCCATTTCGCTGGTGAAAAACGAAATCGTAAATATCTTTGCCAACATAGGTTTTGACGTATCCGATGGCCCTGAGATGGAAGACGATTGGCATAACTTTACTGCCTTGAATCTTCCTGAGTACCACCCGGCACGCGATATGCAAGACACTTTCTTCATTCAAACAAACCCCGACATCCTATTGCGTACCCACACTAGTTCAGTGCAAATACGCTATATGGAAGGTCATAAGCCTCCTATTCGCACCATCTCTCCAGGCCGCGTATTCCGCAACGAGGCTATCTCAGCACGCTCACATTGCTTGTTCCACCAAATAGAAGGACTCTACATCGACAAGAATGTATCCTTTGCCGACCTAAAACAAACCTTGTTGTACTTCACCAAAGAAATGTTTGGCAAGTCGCGTATACGCCTGCGCCCTTCTTACTTCCCTTTCACTGAACCTAGTGCCGAGGTAGATATCTATTGGGGCTTGAACAACGAAATAGACTACCGCATTACCAAAGGAACCGGCTGGTTAGAAATTATGGGCTGCGGAATGACAGACCCAAATGTACTTAAAAACTGTGGTATAGACAGCGAGGAGTACAGCGGCTTTGCTTTTGGAATGGGGGTAGAACGCATCGCTATGCTCCTCTACCAAATAGGAGATATACGTATGTTCTACGAAAACGACCTCCGCTTCTTAGAACAGTTCAAATCAGCTCTTTAATACCTTAGCTTAATAGGCCAAACAGAAATGCTGGAAGTCAAAAATATCTCATTTGCTTACCAAGGGCACCCCCCTATTTTGCAAAACATCTCTTTTAAGCTCCCTCAAGGCGAACATCTCGCCTTGATGGGCGAGAGTGGCTGTGGAAAGAGTACCCTGCTGAAGGCTCTCTATGGCCTTGTAGATGTACAGGCAGGCGAGGTGCATTTCCAGCAGCAACGCGTATGGGGGCCTTCGCGACAGTTGGTACCTGGGTTTAAGACAATGAAATACCTTGCCCAAGACTTCGGCCTAGGCCCCTACCACACTGTAGCCGAGAATGTAGGGAAATTCCTCTCTAACCTCGATTTAGATTACAAGAAATCCCGTGTGATGGAGCTCCTCTCCTTAGTCGGAATGGAGCGTTTTGCCCCTCTCAAAGCACTCAACCTCAGCGGAGGCGAGAAACAGCGGGTCGCCTTAGCGATGGCTTTGGCTCAAGAGCCACAACTGCTATTGTTAGACGAACCTTTCAGTCAAGTAGACCATTTTAGAAAACACGACCTACAGCGCAAACTCTTTTCCTACCTAAAAGCGCAGAACATCAGTTGTGTGGTAGCCACTCACGACGGTAGAGATGCTCTTGCTTTTGCCGACAAAACCCTCATTATGCGTCAAGGAGAAGTATTGCTCTTTGGCGACACTCTTTCTGTCTACAACCAAGACACCGACTTCTACGCTGCTTCACTTTTCGGCGAAGTAAGCAAACACAATGGCAAACTGCTCAAGCCACATCAAATAAGACTTACTGACATTTCCAGCTGGGAGGCTACCGTACAGCACTATTACTTTCTGGGCAACCAATACCTTATAGAAAGCACTTCAGGTGAAGAAAAAGTATTCTTCTACCACAAAAGTCCTATTAAGGGAGGTGAGAAAGTGTGCTTAACTCCTTGCTTTTCCTAATACCTTTTATATTCAATTTGACTTAAAACCAAAAAAACCTCCCTAATAGGAGGTTTTTGTTATTTTTGAAGTACTCTTATAGAGTAATTGCTTTTTTTGTTGGTCTACTAGGACTCGAACCTAGAAAAACAGAACCAAAATCTGTTGTGTTACCATTACACCATAGACCAGTGTTATTTCATTTTTGCGGTGCAAAGGTACTGCTATTTTTTAAATCTGCAAATTTTTCAACACTTTTTTTCAACACTTTTTCAAAAATATCTACAAAAACACCTGAAAATAAAGCTGTTAGACAACCATCTTTTCTCCTCTCCTCCTACCTACACAGTAGAAAATCCACCTTCCGATAGCTATATATCCTCTTTACCCTTCCTCGTTTTTTTTCAAGCAAGGCTTTTTAACATATAAGTTCTTACTGACAACCAAAATTCGCACCTTGTTTTTAAATACAAACACCGCAAGACAACCGAAAGTTTAAAACTTTTTAGGGAATAAAATCCTAAAAAAACACCTCCGCTTTTGGTAGTTATAAAAAATAATTGTATTTTTACGCCCCAAAATAAAGAACTACAAACATAACAGTAACTAAAACACTATAACTATGGAAGAAGGAAACATCAGAGTGCGCTATTCCGACAAAGAGTTGGAAGAGTTCAAAGTGCTTATCGAAGAGAAAATTAAGAAAGCTCAAACTGACCTTGAGCTCATCAAAAGTTCGTATATGAATGGGGCTAGCAATGGTACCGACGATACTGCCCCTACTTTCAAAGCTTTTGAGGAAGGCTCTAAGGTAACGAGCAAAGAAGAAAATACGGCTTTGGCCATCCGCCAAGAAAAGTTCATTCGCGACCTTAAAAATGCACTCGTTCGCATTGAGAACAAAACTTATGGCGTTTGCCGTGTTACAGGAAAACTCATCGACAAACGAAGACTGATGGCTGTTCCTCATGCTACCCTAAGCATTGAGGCTAAAAATATGCAATAACTCCACGATGACGCTCGTAGAGTACCTACATCAAGAAACACAAATTGACCCACAAGCCCTCAACGACCTTGTGGGCAGTTTGTTTGTTCGGCAAGAAGTAAAAAAGTATCAATGTCTTCTAAAGGCAGGCGCACAAGCAGAACAGCTCTTCTTTGTTGAACAAGGACTTTTGCGACTGTTCTACCACAAAAACAAAAAAGACATTACCCACAACTTCCTCATTGAGAAGATGTTCTACTTCCCTGTAGAATACCTCTATTTCGACAAACTTTCTCCATTTCATTTAGAAACCTTAGAAGACAGCACCCTATGGGTAGCCAACTTCCGCGAAGTAGAAGCTCAAATAAACCAGCACCAAGAGCTGGAACGCCTAATGCGCCTTTTGCTCCTCTCGGCCATCAAATCGCTTACCGAAAGACTCTACACTGTCAAATTCCAAACTGCCCAAGAGCGCTACGACCTACTGCTAAAAAACTACCCACAAATACTCCTTCGCGCCCCCTTAGGGCATATCGCTTCTCTGCTGGGCATCACCCAACAGACGCTAAGTGTCATTCGTGGAAACTACAAATAAAAAGAGCTATCCGTTTAGATAGCTCTTTTATTTTGGCTTAAATCGTAAAGTCCTTCACTACTTCCGCTGCCGAAAGCCTTGTCTTAGCTTTCAAGTGCAACTGATTGCTGTCCTCAGCATCGCGATAGCCTATTGCTACAGCAAAAAGAGTTGTGTAATCCTTGTCGCCTAACAGCTTGTCGTATTCCGCTTGCTGAATTCCTTCCATAGGAGTACTATCAATGCCCATTGCAGCACAAGCGCTGAGGAAAACCCCTAAAGCAATGTACACTTGGTTATTAATCCAAGAATAGAGCGCAACATCCCCTTTTGTTTTCAACTGCTTCTGATAGAATTCAAGCGCATAAGGATTCGTAGCTCGCGACAGCTTCTCTTCAAACGAGGACAGCGAACTGTTAGCCATAAAAACAACCAAATGGCTAGCCTTGTTAATCTTTTCTTCGTTCATCATAGAAACTTTGGCAAAAGCTTGCTTAGTAGCCTCATCGCTAACAAAAACAAACTGCCAAGGCTGAGAATTGATTGACGAAGGGGCTAAGCGCAAAATCTCTTTCAGCCGAGCAATATCTTCTTCAGCTATGCGTTGCCCATTGTACTTTTTAGTAGTGTAGCGCGTTTGCGCCAAATGTAGAAAATCCATAGTGTTGAGGTTTTATTTACAATTCTTAAACAAATTAGAGAGGTCAACACCCCTCTTTTTGCAATTTTATTAGGCGGCAAAGGTAAAAATAATTAGCCAATTTGGCAACAAGAAAAACTGAATTTGCTAATTTACAAATTGTTTCATACCTTTGCCTCAATCAAACTATAGAGCCAATGAAAACAACCGTTCCAAAAGTCATTTACCTCTCTCTCCAAAACACTGCACCCACCTCTCTACCAAACTGACAAACAACTATTACAAAAGCAAGAAATGATAAAAAGATATTTAAAACTTTTGCTACTGGCGGCACCCCTCCTACTCCTTGTGGGGTGTGCAAGCCACTACTCCCGCCCAACTTCCCACAGAACAAACACCGCAGCCAGCGGAACTGTTTTCAAGAGCAATGTAGCAGCCAGCTACTATCACGATAAATTCAATGGCAGAAAAACAGCCAGCGGAGCTATTTTCAGCAATCAGCAGCTTACCACTGCACACCCTTCATTGCCCTTTGGTACACAACTGAAAGTAACCAACCGTGCCAATGGCAAATCTGTAATAGTAACCGTTACTGACCGCGGCCCATTTGTAAAAGGAAGAGAGCTTGACCTGACCAAACGCGCCTTTATGGAAATTACCGACAACAAGAACAAAGGTGTACTACAAGTAGATGTAGTACTACTCTCTAAAAAATAAAACTTTTTAAACAACTCACAAAATGAAATTCTTTATTGACACTGCTAATTTAGCACAAATTCGCGAAGCCCAAGACTTGGGCGTTTTAGACGGAGTAACCACTAACCCATCGCTGATGGCCAAAGAAGGCATCTCTGGCAACGAGGCAATCCTAAAACACTACACCGACATCTGCCACATTGTAGATGGAGATGTATCGGCAGAAGTACTTGCCACCGACTTCGAGGGCATTGTGCGAGAAGGTGAAACCTTGGCTGCCCTTCACCCTCAAATCGTCGTAAAAGTACCGATGATTAAAGACGGTATCAAGGCCATAAAATACTTTACCGACAAAGGCATCCGTACCAACTGTACACTGGTATTCTCAGCAGGACAAGCACTACTAGCTGCCAAAGCAGGAGCTACCTACGTATCGCCATTCATAGGCAGGCTCGACGACATCTCTGCCGACGGACTTTCCCTCATCGAAGAAATACGACAAATTTACGACAACTACGACTTCGATACCCAAATATTGGCAGCCTCAGTGCGCCACACAATGCACATTCTCGAATGCGCAAAAATAGGCGCCGACGTCATTACAGCACCTCTGTCTGCCATCATAGGGCTCCTCAAACACCCCCTTACCGACAACGGCTTAGCTCAGTTTTTAGCCGACGCTAAGAAATTAGGCAATTAGAAAATAAAACCAACTGTCTGAAGAGTTTAAAAATACCGTAGTAAACTTTTCAGACAGTTCTCTTTTACAGAAAGAATCTTAACTTCACTAAAAAACAACATTATATGAAAAAGAATTATTTACAATGGATCGTTACTTTCTGCGTAATGAGTTTAACGCTTTTAGTAGGTTGTAGCAAAGACGAAGACACCCCTACCCCTCCTCCTACCCCTCCTATTACGCTAGGGGCAACCCAACTAGCAATGCAGTCAGGCACCGCCACCGAGGTTACTATTCAAGGCGGCAATGGTGTTTACCAACTAAACATTGTCCCTCAAGATGTGGTAAGTGCTACAGTGCAAAACGGAAAAGTACTCTTGCAAGCGCTCAAAGCAGGAACAGCAAAACTTACCTTTACTTCTCTCACCCAACAAGCCAGCTTAGTCGTAACCGTAAACACACTCCCTATTGTATTAGAGCAAACCGAAATTAGTTTCTTAGAAGTCCTAACTGCCGAAGTACCTATACAAGGCGGCAATGGCACTTTCCAAATCACCGAAACTCCTAAAGGAGTTGTAAGCGCCACTATTCAAGAGGGAAAGCTCATCCTAAAAGGCGTCAAAAGTGGCAACACTACTATTACCATCTCCTCTGGAGGAAAACAAGCTACCCTTAGTGTAGAACTTCTAAGAGCCCCTGGCCCTACCTCCTTAAGTATGTCTGAAGGAATATACAAAAACAGAGAACCTTTTTTTGTTGCAACATATAGGGCGCACAGAGTGAAAAATGGTGTTTCAGAAATGTGGATAGCTCCAGGTAGCACTAAAAAAGAGATAGAAAGCAAACACCATATGTTCCACAAGTTAGAAAAAACTGTAAAAGTGGGCGATGTCATAACCTTTACTTTTAAAAGCAAAGGCTTCCCAGAGCTCGATGGCAAAACCCAAGCTACAGGCAAAATACTCTTTATTCAAAGAAATGGAATGGGAGATAAAGCCTATGTCAAAACCCCTGAATATACTTTTGTGCTACCAATAAAAGAATAATTAAACTACTCATAAAATGAGCCCTACAAAAAACTACCTTCCCTCAAGGTAGTTTTTTTGTACATAAATATCAGCTAGTCCAAATTCAGCATACACAAATGAGCTGCCAATTAAACAGTCAAATCTAACTTTGTGCTTTAAAATCCGTAGAATCCATAAAATCCGCTTCATAGGGAAAGAGCATCTCTCCCTCCCCTAAAAATCTCATAAGTAACCTAAATCAAAATCACACTAACCACGAGAGCATTTGCCTTCTTTCTTCATTCGAGCATTCAATTAGAAAAAAATGCTTTTAAAGACATCTCGAAGCCAAAGTGGAGACGAAGTGGAGACAAAGTGAAGAAGAAGTGGATTCCCCTACAAAAGCAAATTTCTGCCAAACCATCTAAAAACAGAAAAAAGCAATTCCGTACATTCAACCCAATCCCCTTTTCTATTTTTGTGCAATCCAAAAAAATAATGTACATTTGCAGCCTAAAGAACAACATTGCACTATGGCAAATCCTAACCTCAAACAGCCAATGAACTGGACAATTGTAAAAGAATACGAAGATATTACGTATAAAAAATGTGACGGAGTAGCGCGTATAGCGTTCAACCGTCCCGAAGTGCGCAACGCCTTTCGTCCTAAAACTACTGCCGAACTTTTAGACGCTTTCAAAGATGCCTATGAAGATGTAAACATCGGGGCAGTCCTGCTCTCTGCCGAAGGCCCTTCACCCAAAGACGGCGTATGGAGCTTCTGTAGTGGGGGCGACCAAAAAGCACGAGGGCACCAAGGCTATGTAGGAGAAGACGGGTACCACCGTCTGAACATTTTAGAAGTGCAACGCCTCATCCGCTTTATGCCTAAGGTAGTCATTGCAGTAGTACCCGGGTGGGCAGTAGGAGGAGGACACTCCCTACACGTAGTCTGCGACCTTACCTTGGCTAGCAAAGAGCACGCAATTTTCAAACAGACCGATGCCGATGTTACCAGCTTCGATGCTGGCTACGGCTCAGCCTACCTCGCCAAAATGGTAGGACAGAAAAAAGCACGCGAAATATTCTTCTTAGGGCGAAACTACTCTGCCCAAGAAGCTTTCGAAATGGGAATGGTAAACGCTGTAATACCTCACGACCAATTAGAAGCTACTGCTTTCGAGTGGGCGCAAGAGATAATGGCAAAATCACCTACCTCAATCAAGATGCTCAAGTTCGCAATGAACCTCACCGACGACGGTATGGTAGGCCAACAAGTATTCGCTGGCGAAGCCACGCGCCTAGCCTATATGACCGATGAAGCCAAAGAAGGCCGCAATGCCTTCTTAGAAAAACGCAAACCCAATTTCGAAAAAAAATGGATTCCATAACAATGAGCCAATCACCAAATTGACTCATCAACTAATTGACTCATTAATTCTATGACTGAAAAATTCATCTTAACAGAAGACCAGCAAGGCAACAAAAACCCAATATTGCCCGAAGGGGTGAAGAACTACCTTATTGACATCGATGGTACCGTAGGCGAAGACATCCCCAACGAAGAACCTGAGCGAATGGCCACTGCCGAGGTATTCCCCGATGCACTAGCACAAGTGAACAAATGGTACGACGAAGGACACGTGATTTACTTTTTCACCTCGCGCACCGAAGCGCATAGAGAGGTTACCGAGCAATGGCTCCAAAAACATGGTTTCAAATATCACGGCATCATCTTTGGAAAACCCCGCGGAGGCAACTATCATTGGATTGACAATCACTTAGTGAAAGCCACCCGCTATAAAGGCAAATTCACCGATTTGGTACTCAGAGAAGAAACTGTAGAAGTATTCAACGATTAGTCAATGAGTCAATTAGCAAATCGACAAATTGGCAAATCGACAAATTGGCAAATTACTATGATTCCAACAATGGCAGAGCT
The DNA here is from genome assembly GCA_963519425.1 of uncultured Capnocytophaga sp. Classification (GTDB taxonomy): domain Bacteria; phylum Bacteroidota; class Bacteroidia; order Flavobacteriales; family Flavobacteriaceae; genus Capnocytophaga. The sequence goes on along the minus strand of CAUQNY010000014.1, from coordinate 15,663 downwards.
CTCGGCACAAGGCGAAACCCCCGAAGTACTCCTATGGGTAGGTTGTGCCGGCAGTTTTGACGACAGAGCTAAAAGTATCGTAAAAGCCTTTGCGCGCCTCTTGCAACAAGCAGGGGTGCGCTTTGCCGTATTAGGCACCGAAGAAAGCTGCACTGGCGACCCCGCCAAACGGGCAGGAAACGAGTTCCTCTTCCAGATGCAAGCAATGATGAACATCCAAGTACTGAACAGCTATCAAGTTACTAAAATAGTAACCGCTTGCCCACACTGTTTTAATACACTTAAAAACGAATACCCCGCCTTAGGAGGCAATTACGAAGTAATGCATCACACCGAACTACTGAAAAAGTTAGTTCAAGAAGGCCGTCTGACAATTCAAGGGGGCAGTTTCAAAGGCAAGCGCATCACTTTCCACGACCCCTGCTACTTGGGTAGAGCCAACAAGGTGTACAACGCCCCACGCGAGCTCCTCAGCAAGTTAGATGCCGATTTAGTAGAAATGAAAAAGTGCAAAGCCCGTGCTATGTGCTGTGGGGCAGGTGGAGCACAGATGTTCAAAGAAGCCGAAAAAGGAGACAAAGACATCAATGTATTGCGCACCGAACAAGCCCTTGAAGTAACCCCCGACATCATTGCCACAGCCTGCCCATTCTGCAACACAATGATGACCGATGGCGTAAAAACCAAAGAAAAAGAAAACCACATAAAGGTCTACGACATAGCAGAGTTAATGCTCAACGATGAAATTTAAAACCTAACACCCTATGAAAAAACACTTTACCCTACTTTTTTTAATCATCAGCACCCTTTCTTTTGGTCAGAAAGTTAGTGCTGTAAAAGACTCTCTCAGCAAAGGAAACACGCAATCGGCCACTACCGAGAAGACCCCCGAAGAAAAACGCGCCGAAGCCTACAGCAAGCTCCTCAAAAAAGGAGGCGAAGAGCGCAAAGGACTTTTCACTGTGCGTAAAATTGAAGACAAATGGTACTTTGAAGTTCCCGACAGCCTTCTAAACCGCTATTTGCTATGCGTAACACGCCTAAAAACAGCCCCTCAGAGCTTCGGCCTGTATGCAGGAGAGAAAATCAATGAGCAAACGGTATACTTTGAACAGAAAACCGACAAAACCTTGTTGCTGCGCGCTTTGCTACATCTGCAAGAGGCAGACAGCACCAACAATATCTACACTGCAGTAGCCAATTCTAGTGCCAATCCTGTGTTAGCCTCTTTCAGCGTAATAGGGCGAAACCCAAAGACCAAAGCTCAGCTGATAGACATCACCGACTTCTTCAGACTAGAAAACACCACTACAGGCTTTGCCGCCAAACTGAAAACCGACAAGAAAATAGGAGCCTTAGCAAACGACCGCTCTTTTGTAGACGACATCCGCACTTACCCCATCAACATAGAAATCAATACTCTGAAAACATACGCTACTTCAGAGGGCACTCCTGCTGCTATGCGCACAGGAGCTATCAGTTTAGAACTGAATATCTCAATGGTATTGCTTCCTAAGGAGGCTATGCAAAAGCGACTTTTTGACCCTCGTGTAGGATTCTTCTCTACCCAATACATCAAGTTCAGCGACCAGCAACAACGCACCGAAAGAGTCTCGTACATCCACCGATTCCGATTAGAACCACGCCCCGAAGATGTAAAAAGATACCTCAACGGCGAGTTGGTATCCCCAAAAAAACAAATTGTTTTTTATATAGACCCCGCCACTCCTAAGCAATGGCAAAAATATCTCATCTTAGGAGTAAACGATTGGAATACAGCTTTTGAACAAGCCGGTTTCAAAAATGCTATTGTAGCCAAACCTTGGCCTAACGACCCTACAATGAGCTTAGAGGATGCCCGTTTTAACGTAATTAGGTATCTCCCTTCCGAAATCAGCAATGCTTATGGCCCTAACATAGCCGACCCACGCAGTGGCGAAATCATAGAATGCCACGTAGGATGGCACCACAATGTGATGAAATTGCTACAACAGTGGTATATGATACAAGCCGGCGCAGTGGACAAACGCGCCCACACAATGGAGTTAGACGAAGCGCTAATGGGCGACCTTATTCGGTTTGTATCCTCGCACGAAATAGGACACTGCTTGGGCTTGCGCCACAATATGGGAGCCAGTAGCTACACCCCTGTAGAGAAGCTCCGCGACAAAAAGTGGGTAGAAGCCAATGGCCACACCGTATCCATTATGGACTATGCCCGCTTCAACTATGTGGCACAACCTGAAGACCATATAAGCCCCAAAGGACTCTATCCGCGTATTGGAGCATACGACAAGTGGGCTATCGATTGGGGATACCGCTACTACGGCAACCGCTACAAAGATGAGTATGCCGAACAAGAAGCTCTTGCCGAAAGAATCAGCAAGACACTGAAGAAGCACCCCGAATTGTGGTTTGGCAGAGAGGGAAAAGACGAAGACCCCCGTTCGCAAACAGAAGACCTTTCTGACAATGTGATGAAAGCCAACACCTACGGTATTAAAAACCTGAAGTACATCGTTTCACAACTTCCCAAATGGACTGAACAGCCCAATGAACAATACGAGCATTTGACCGATATGCACAAAGCTGCTACCCAACAATATCGCCGCTACTTGAACCATATCCTCAAACACTTCGGTAATCGGTATATAGGGGCGATAGGCTCAGAGGCCGTATATCAACCTGTGCCTAAATCTAAAGTAGAAGAGGCTATTAGCTATCTCGAAGAACAGCTTTTCAAAGCCCCCTTGTGGTTATATCCTCAAGAAATTGTAGAGAAAACAGGGGTAGATGCTGAAAAAGACATCTTAGAATGGCAGGCTGCTGCCCTAAATGTAGTATTAGGAGAGCAAACGCTCTACCAACTCTCTCGTCAGACAGCAGCAGGCACTGAGGGGTATGCCGTAGATGCCTATTTGGACGCTGTCTTTCGAGCTGTATGGCACCCTCTAAACGACTCTGATGCTCGCCAAAATGTACTGCGCCGCGGGGCCGAACGCACCTACTTGCTTATGTTAGGCAAGCTCATAGCAGGTCAAGAGGCCAAAGCCCCTGCCAAGGGGGTTACCCTACAGCAGGTAAGCGATGTGCGTATTTACGCTCTGCAACACTTAGAAAAAGTGAACCAATTTGTACAAAAGGCGCTTGCTGAAGAACCTGCATCCTCTATCAACCACTTTCACTACCAACAGCTACAGCAAGAGATTGAAAAGATTAAAGACCCTAAGAAGTAGTGAAAGAATCTAAACCTGATATTTTATTCATCTTAATAATGGGACTACTATCTATGCTCACCCCGCTGGCCATAGATATGTATCTCCCCGCCTTTGTGAAAATAGCCAATGATTTGCAGGTATCTGAAGAGATGATTCCGCAAACTTTGGCTCTCTTCACCTTAGGGTTTGCCTTCGGACAGCTATTCTGGGGGCCTCTGTCCGACAGTTTTGGCCGCAAGCCTATTATTCTAATTGGCATATTGGTATCGGCTATTGTCTCGCTGCTCATCACACAGATACAGCATATTGAGCACTTCTACTTTCTCCGTTTTGTGCAGGGGTTCTTTGGGGCATCGCCTGCAGTAGTAACCGGTGCACTCCTACGGGATCTCTTTGCCAAGAACGAGTTTGCCCGACAAATGTCTATGATAATGATTGTTACAATGATAGCCCCCCTATTGGCACCCGTATTAGGAGGGCACCTAACCCAATGGTTCCATTGGCATATCATCTTCTATGTGCTAATGGGCTTAGGGCTTTTCTGTGCGCTGTTAGTCTTCTTTCAATTACCCGAAACACTTCCTGTTGCTAAACGTTCCCCGCTAAGAATAGGCAATGTGCTGAAAGTGTACAGCACCTTGTTGCGCAACCGATTGGTATTAGGATACATCTTTTGCAACTCACTATCCTACTCAGGGATGTTTTGCTTCATCACTACGGGGTCTATTGTGTACACAAAGCTATTTGGGGTAGCTCCGGAACACTTTGGGTACTTCTTTTTGCTGAACATCTTGGTAATGATGACTGCCACCTCGCTAAACGGCAAGTTTGTAACTAAAATAGGCGTAGAAAAATCATTGCGCTTAGGGCTGTCTATCCAATTGGCAGCAGGGGGGTGGCTTGCTGTCTGTGGTATCTTCCATTTAGGCTTATGGGCTACGGTCGTAGGCGTATCTATGTTTGTAGGATTGGTATCAGTTGTTTCGAGTAGTGCCAATGCTGCTATTTTAGATATGTACCCTCAAGTGGCTGGCACAGCAAACTCGCTAACAGGAATGTTGCGCTTTGGTATCGGGTCGGTAGTAGGGTCTATCCTATCGCTATTTGCTATTCAAAGCGAACGCCCTATGGTCTTCGCAATGGGCTTGTGCATAGGCTTGGGGGTTTTGAGCTATGTGCTGCTGGTAAGAAAGGATTGTAGGGAGCTTTAACTAATGGCTACCTTTCAACTTTCTGATTTGTTCAATTAGAAAATTATCCTTACTTTTGCCCCGAAAATAAAATTGACTTCTATCAATGAAAGAAAAACCTAATTTTATCTCTATAATTCCATTATTAGTATTTGTAGCTATTTTCTTAGGAAGCGGACTCTATTTTGACAATTTCTATTCGCTCCCCTCTCCTATCATTGCGCTGTTTGCTATTGTGGTAGCACTGCTGTTATACAGAGAGATGCCCATTGTGAAGAAAATAGAACTGTTTTTTAAAGGAGCAGGAGATAAAAATGTGCTACAAATGTGTGTGATAGCCCTCTTGGCAGGAGCTTTTGCCTCGGTAGCCAAAGCCTCAGGCAGCATTGACAGCATCGTGAATATGGGGTTGTACTACGTTGCTCCTGAATATTTCCCTGTGGGTATTTTTGTAATAAGTTCCTTTCTGTCGTTTGCTACAGGGACTTCGGTAGGCACTATTATGACGCTCTCTCCCATTGTTTTTGGCTTGGCTTTGGAGAGCCATTCCAACACAGCTCTCATCGGTGCTTCGCTGCTTTCGGGGGCTATGTTTGGAGACAACCTATCGCTTATCTCAGATACTACCATCGCTGCAACCCAATCGCTGGGCTGTCAAATGAATGAAAAGATGAAAGCTAATGCGCGAATATCGCTCCCAATGGCTTTGCTGACGGCTATCTTGTTGCTTATCATCGGCAACCCCGAGGCAGCACACTTTACCCACCAAGTTTCGGTTCAGCACTTCAGCATTCCTCTTGTGCTTCCTTATGTAGCGGTAGTAGTGCTCTCGCTATTAGGGGTAAATGTATTCGTTTCGCTCTTTTCGGGCATTCTTTTTTCGGGAGCAATGGGGATAGGATATGGCAAATTTGGATTCTTAGATTTTACCCACCACACTTACCAAGGTTTTATGGATATGGCCGACATCTTCTTCTTGTACTTCCTAATTGGGGGGTTGGCTCTGCTGGTAGAGCACTTCGGTGGGATACAATACCTTATGAACCTCATCGCTAAACGCATCAAGCACAAGGCAAGTGCCCTACTCGGAATGGGTTTTCTGGTAACGGTGGCCGATGTGTGTGTGGCTAACAATACAGTAGCAATTTTAATCGTTTCTAAAATCAGTAAGCGTTTGAGTGAGACTTACCGCGTACCGCTGCGAAGTGCAGCCTCGGTATTAGATATTTTTTCGTGCTATGCACAAGGGCTTATTCCCTATGGCGCACAAGTAATTGCGTTGTACCAATTTGCACATACAATGGATTATATGTCGTTAGTAGGCTACTCTATCTACCTACACTTGCTATTATTAGGCACTTTAGTATATATATACCGACGTTCAAATCGCTAATTTGGCACGGTTTTAGATGCAAAATAGGCGAAAGTTTAAATTACAACACTTTTTATGAAACGCTTATTATTCGCAAACCTATTTTTCCTACTGTGGCTCATTGGCTGTCAGAATCCTAAGGGCAGCAACCAACCCTATTTGCCAGCATCAGTAGGAACTATCAACAGCTTAGCAGTAGTAATAGACAACGACCTATGGGAAGGGCAAGTAGGAGACACCATTCGCCGCTATTTTGCTGCCCCCGTAGACGGACTACCTACCGAAGAGCCTACTTTCTCGCTACACCAAATACCTCCGCAAGTGTTTGAAGGAAACACACGCAACAGCCGCAATGTGCTGATAGTACGCCGGAGCGAGGAGGGCTGCAAAGGTTTTATCAAAGAAGATGAGTTTGCACACCCACAATTGGTAGGAGTTATTCAGGGTAAAAAATCAATGGACTTGGCTTGCAAGGTAGAGGAATTTCACCAAGAGTTCATCGAGGCTTTTAAGCAAAATGAACTAAAAGAAACCCGTATGCGCTTCCAAAAATCGCTGAGTACCGACAAGCAGGTAGAAGAGACCCTTGGGGTGAAGTTCAAGATGCCTTCAGTATACCAAGTGCGCAAATACGGCAAGAACTTTTTCTGGATAGAGCGTCCTATCAAGGCAGGGAAAGCGAGCATCATCTTGTACGAAATGCCGCTGAACAGCATTCCTGCCGAAGAAGTACAACGCGCTAAGGCTATTGTGCAGATGCGCGATTCTATCGGAAAAGAATATATCCCCGGCCCTGAAAAGGGAATGTATATGGTTACTGAAACCTATTTGGCACCAAGCATCAGTGAGACTAAGCTGAGCGGCCGAAAAGCTATTGAGAGCAAAGGACTTTGGGAAGTCAAAGGTTTTGCTTTGGGAGGCCCTTACATCAACTACATTATTGACGACACCCCCCATAACCGACTGTTGGTAGCTGAAGGTTTCCTATATGCACCAGGGGTATCTAAACGCGATATGTTGTTTGAGCTGGAAGCAATTATCAAATCAGTAGAGTTTTTATAATCTAAAATTTAATAGTAATGGAACTAAGTGTATTTCTGGGCGTAGTAGGCCCTTGGCAGTTAGTCATCATCGTGGTATTAGTACTGTTGCTTTTTGGTGGCAAGAAGATACCCGAATTGATGAGAGGCTTGGGGAATGGCATCCGCGAATTTAAGGATGCTACCAACCAACTGAACAGTCCTGAGAGCGAGAAGAAAGAAGACACTACGCCACAAGAAAAGAAATAGTGGAAGAGAAGAGTGCACAGCATTTTAGGCATTTTCTACACGAATGGTTTGAAGTACACCAGCGAGATTTGCCTTGGCGGGGTACTACTGACCCTTACAAAGTGTGGCTTTCTGAAATCATACTACAACAAACAAGAGTAGTACAAGGCTTGCCTTACTACCAACGTTTTATAGAACATTTCCCAACTGTAACCTCCTTGGCCGAAGCCGAGGAGGTTTTGGTGCTTAAACTGTGGCAGGGCTTGGGCTACTACTCTCGAGCCAAAAATCTGCACCACACGGCTAAGCATATTGCTTTCCAGCTGAAAGGTCTGTTTCCAGACAGTTATGCCGAACTCATAAAACTGAAAGGCATAGGCGACTACACTGCTAGTGCGATAGCGTCGTTTTGCTATGGCGAAGCGCGCGCTGTATTAGACGGCAATGTGTACCGTGTACTCTCGCGCGTATTTGGGATAACAACGCCTATCAACGCCCCACAAGGTGCTTCCGAATTTAAAGCTCTGGCTACTGAGCTATTAGACCTAAAAGCCCCAGGGCATTACAACCAAGCTATTATGGAGTTTGGAGCCTTAGCTTGCACTCCGCAACAGCCTTTGTGCAATACGTGTGGGCTGAAAGAGGTATGCTGGGCATATCGGCAAGGCGAAGTGGGGAACCTACCGGTAAAGCTGAAAAAGTTGCGCATCAAAAAACGATGGTTTAACTACTTGGTATGGATAGACCCGGAAGGACGTACCCGCCTGCAACAGCGCCAAGGCAAGGACATCTGGCAAGGGCTTTACGAGTTTCCGCTGATAGAAACAAGCGAAGCGGTAGATGCAACTCAGCTCGCAAGCCTTTTAGGCGAAGAAGGAGCCAACCTAACAATGAGTTTGTACAACGCCGAACCAATAGTGCACAAACTGACCCACCAACACCTATACACTTTTTTTTGGATACTGCTAAGCCCTACACCACTTGAAAAATCGGTACTCATCAGCCATCTGCCCCACTACCCTGTTTCGGCACTTACGGCAAATTTCATTGATAAATTTTGGCAGTTATAAAAATTAGTCTTACTTTTGGGCAATTTTAATGACATTTTTTGAACGATGAATGGAACCATAAACAAGGTGATTTTGGTAGGGAGAATAGGAGATACCATCAAGCTAACCTACTTCAGTGCTACCAGCTGCTTAGGTCAGTTTCCTCTGGCCACTGATGATGAATATGTAAACAAGACTACCAACGAGCGTATTTCCAGCACAGAATGGCACAACATAGTAGTGCGCAACAAGCTGGCAGAGCTCATAGAAAAATACACACGCAAAGGCGACCTCATTTATGTAGAAGGGAAAATCAAAACGCGCAAATGGCAAGCCGATGATGGCAGCATACGCCACACTACTGAGATACACGCCTCAGACGTTACTTTCTTGCCCAACAAGCGAGAAGGGCAAGGCAAGGCTGCTGCTACAGCCCCAGCGCCGCACCCTACTACTGAGGTTACAACCGAACCTCCTTTTTAATATTTAAATCCTTGACATTTTGGAATCAGAACCTTTCTCGGTACTCTCGTTAATGCCTTTTTTGACTGTAGACCTGAGTATCCTCATCCAGTTTGCTATCTTTGTAGTACTTTTGTTTTGCTCTGCCCTAATTTCGGGCTCGGAAGTAGCTCTTTTTTCTCTTTCGGCAACAGAGCTCAGCGCCCTAAAAGAAGAAAAAAACGCTAAGGGTGAACTGATAGTAAATCTTGTTGAGAACCCTAAAAAGCTATTGGCTACCGTGCTAATAGCTAATAACTTGGTAAACATCTCTATCGTGCTGCTTTTTGTGGACTTGGGAGATTTTCTTTTTGGAAACATTAGCAATACCATTTTGAGAGCTGTGATGGACATAGGGGTGGTTACCTTTATGATTTTGCTCTGCGGAGAGATTTTGCCTAAAATTTATGCTACTCGCAATAGGCTGAGCTTTGCCCAACAAGTGGCTTACCCTATCTACATATTGGACTCACTGCTATCGCCTATCAGCTTACCGATGAAGACTTTCAGCGAGTGGGTGCAAAAGCGTTTGGGCAAACAGAAAAGCAATATTTCAGTAGGACAACTCTCGCAAGCCCTTGAATTGGCCTCCGGAGAAGACACTACTAACGAAGAGAAGAAAATCTTAGAAGGTATTGTCTCTTTTGGCAATACGGAGACGCACGAGATTATGGTGCCCCGAGTAGACATTTTTGCCCTGAGTGATGAACTCACATTCCAAGAGTTGCTCGAGCAAATTGTACAGATAGGCTACTCGCGTATTCCTGTATACCACGAACACTTAGACAACATCACAGGAGTGATTTACATCAAGGACTTGCTTCCGCACTTAGACAAGACAGAGTTCGACTGGAATAGGGTAAAGCGACAAACCTTTTTTGTTCCTGAAAATAAGAAACTGGACGACCTACTGAGCGAGTTTCAGGAAAAGAAAATACACTTGGCAGTAGTAGTAGATGAGTATGGAGGCACTTGTGGGGTCATTACCTTAGAGGACATCATAGAGGAGATTGTAGGAAACATCAACGATGAGTTTGATGTGGAAGACGTTACCTACTCCAAAATCAATGACTACACTTTCGTTTTTGAAGGGAAGACGGTACTGAAAGATTTCTACCGCATTCTGCAATTTGAGGAAGCGGAAGAGGGGGTATTTGAAGAACACCGCGGTGATGCTGAAACCTTAGCTGGTTTCCTTTTGGAAATTGCTGGTGATTTTCCACAAAAAGGAAAGCCCATATTGTTTGACCGCTACAAATTCATTGTAGAGGCCTTTGACAAAAAGCGGATACAACAAATCAGAGTTATCCTCCTTGAGGGGCAATCGGAGGAAAAATAAGAAACTATAAAAGCAACTTTTTAGGACTTGAGAAGAATGAAATACTCAAAGATAATAGAAGAAGTTTACCAATCGGTTTTAAAAGGAGAGAACAATGGAAAAGTTCCTACCTACATTCCAGAATTGGCGCAAGTAGACCCTGAAAAGTTTGGGGTGTACTTCTACAGTTTGAACAAACAATCGTTTGGCATAGGAGACTCTGAAGAGAAGTTCTCGTCGCAGAGTATTGCTAAGGTGCTGGCACTGAGTTTGGCGTACAGCATTGTAGGCGACCAACTGTGGCGCAGGGTAGATGTAGAGCCTTCTGGCACCTCGTTCAACTCACTAATACAATTGGAGGCAGACAATGGAATTCCACGCAACCCACTCATCAATGCGGGCGCCATAGTAGTATGCGACATTCTGCTCTCTATCTTGGAAGACGCAGAAGCCGACTTCCTAACTTTTGTGCGCGAATTAGCCAACGATGAGAGCATCAACTATTCTGTTTTGGTAGCTGAATCAGAAAAATCAGTGGGATACAGAAACTTTGCGCTCTGTTACTATATCAAATCATTAGGAAACATAGAGAATGACCCTATTGAGGTACTTAATTTTTACTTCAAACTCTGCTCGTTAGAACTGAGTTGCAAATCGCTGGCCTACATCTTCTCTTTCTTGGCCAATGATGGTATTAGGATGCACGATAGGGTGCAAATACTGACAGAAACCTGCACAAAGCGGGTGAATGCTATTATGCAGACTTGCGGTTTCTACGACGAATCGGGCGAGTTTGCTTTTAAGGTGGGACTCCCCGGCAAGAGTGGTGTGGGAGGAGGCATTGTAGCTGTTCTACCTAACCATTACAGCATAGCTGTTTGGAGCCCTAAACTGAACGAAAAAGGAAACTCCTACCGAGGAATGAAGTTTTTGGAGGAGTTTACAGCACAGACACATACTTCTATCTTTTAGAGGTTTTGCAAAGTAATTTCTAATTTTAATGGCTTGAGAGACAAGTAATATATGAATTTTTAATTAACCTTGTCATTTGTTAGCTAATTATTTACATCTAATACACGCTAAATTAACAAATGAAAGATAAGATTTTAGTCTTAAAAACACTTGGAATACTCTTTTTACAATTCAAATCACATTATTAAAATAGTTTAACCATGAGTAGATTGCACGAATTACAAGAACAAATTTCAATCCTTGAAGAAAGTATAGATAGAATTGAGATGCGAATCTCTGATTTAAATGATTTAATTGACAATGCTTCTGATGACATTCCTGACTACATTATACAAAGTTGGGAAGATGAATTGGACAACCTATACGAAGAAAAAGCGGACAACGAAGAGCATCTTGAAGAATATCAAGATATATATAACAATTGGCAGGAGTATAATGAAGATTAACCTAATTAAATTCAAAATAATATAACAAAAATTTGATTTGAAGCGATGAGCCTTGACAAAGTTACGGAATCATTCATCACTCAGTAAAATTTTGTCAGACAAGTTTGATACGGTTCGATTTCATATAATCCATAATAAAAGAACTCAGTAAAAAGAATTGGAAAGCAACTTATTATAGTGCATCTCATTCGGAAAAAGCATATAACGGCAATCCAGACGCACCTAAAGGGCTGAATGACTATTTAGGCATTTAGAGAGAAAGACAAAAAAGAGGGCAAAAGATGAAAAATAAGCTATTTTCAACTTTTGCCCTTTATTTTTTACTTTAAATAAGATTACTGATTTTCAGCATAATAAATATTAAACAGCATAAGTTCTTTGCTAAAAAGAGAGGTAGTTTCAAAAAAATTTGTACTTTTGCCGCCGAAATAATTTTAAGCAGGGGGTGTTTTATACCCTTTTTTGGTGTCTAAAAATGACAAAACCTCCCATCAGTCTTAAAGAAAACCATTTTTATGATTTTAGTTAAAAAGAGGTACCTCTTAGTATTGATGGTGTTATGTTTTTTAAGTTTCACTATCAAAGATGAAGAAACAATGAAAACTAGTATTCCTAGTAGCTTTTTAGTAAACGTACCTCAGCTGGCTACTGCTATTCCAGCAGAAAATAACAATAGCAAAAAATCTCCTTATGACTTCAGTTTGCTGCACACGGGAAAAACATTTATAGGCTTTAAGGAGGCCTTAGCATACCGAGAATCTCGCGGCAACTATTTCATAGTCAACAGGTTTGGCTATATGGGTAAATACCAATTTGGCAAACGGGCCTTACGCTTCTTAGGTGTTACCGACTTTCAGCAATTTCTCAATTCTCCTGCCCAACAAGAGCGTGTGTTTGTGATGAGCCTACAGTACAGCAAATGGTTCTTACACGCTGAAATTAAACAATTTGCAGGAAAGACTATCAATGGAATTGCCATTACTGAGTCGGGTATTTTGGCTGCTGCGCATCTGGCGGGCACGCATTCCGTAAAAAAATTCTTTAAAAACAGGGGGAACTACTCCTTTACGGACGGCAATGGAACTACATTGCAAAACTATTTAAAGCATTTTGCTGGGTATGATACCTCGTTCATTGTTCCCAATGAGTCTCCTAAGTTAGGAGTACCTGCCGAACTTCGGCTTTTAGCAATGAACTAACCTGCATTGACTAAAAAAACACAAAGGCTGCTTTTTCGGGCAGCCTTTTTTTCTTATCTTTGCGCTCTAATCACTATAACACACAAAGAAATGGAAATAACCCTCCCTGAAAAACTGTATTACTCTATAAACGAAGTTGCCAAAGCCTTTGGAGTAAACGCTTCGCTCATACGATTCTGGGAAAAAGAGTTCGACCTGATTAGTCCACAAAAAAATGGACGCACAGGGCGCAAGTTTACTCCGGCCGATGTGAAAAAACTACAATTAGTCTACCACTTAGTGAAAGAGCAAGGATTCACATTAGAAGGGGCACGGCAACGTCTCAAGAAAGAAGAAAGACAAAAAACGCTCTCGAACTTTGAGATTATTGAGAAATTAGAAAGCGTAAAACAAAGTCTGATTGCCATTAAAGAAGCTCTGATGTAAGGTAAGGAAAAACAAAACTGACGACAACGAAGAAAGGGTTCCCCTAAGGCTCAGCACCTATTGAATTCCTCAAATTTTGTGCGTCGAGCTATTTTTTTGCCATTCGTTATTCGTAATTTGTGTTTTTTTTGTAACTTTGCACGCTGAAACACAAGAAGACAAAAATCAACAATAAGAAATGATTAAAATTACCCTACCCGACGGCTCTGTAAAAGAGTTCCAAAGCGGCATTACGCCTGCTGAAATAGCCCTCTCTATCAGTGAGGGGTTAGCCCGTAACGTACTCTCTGCCAGCTTTAATGGCCAAACTGTTGAAACGGTTACGCCACTGACGACGGACGGTAGCTTGGTATTATTTACTTGGGATAACCCCGAAGGAAAAAAAGCTTTCTGGCACTCTTCTGCCCATATATTGGCACAAGCCCTCGAAGAACTATACCCCGGCATTAAGCTGACTATTGGGCCTGCCATAGCCAATGGTTTCTACTACGATGTTGATTTCTGTGGAAAACCAATTTCGGACAAAGATTTTGCTGCTATCGAGGCTAAATTCTTAGAAATTGCTCGTGGAAAACACCCTTTCAAAATGCGTTCAGTAAGCAAAGCCGAGGCTTTATCTTACTACCAAGGAAAGAATGAATTCAAAACTGAACTCATAGAAGCTTTGGAAGATGGCACCATTACCTTCTGCGACCACAGTACATTTACTGACCTTTGCCGTGGAGGGCACATTCCTAACACCGGATTTGTAAAGGCTGTAAAAGTGCTAAGTGCTTCTGGGGCTTACTGGCGAGGCGATGAGCACAAACCACAGCTAACACGTGTGTATGCTATTTCTTTCCCCAAGCAAAAGGAACTAACAGAATATCTTCAACTTATAGAAGAAGCCAAGAAGCGCGACCACCGCAAACTGGGCAAAGAATTGGAACTTTTCACTTTCTCCAACAAAGTAGGTCAAGGTTTACCACTATGGTTACCTAAAGGAGCTGCCTTGCGCGAACGCTTAGAAGCTTTCCTAAGAAAAGCCCAAAAGCAAGCAGGCTACGAGCAGGTAGTTACCCCACATATTGGGCACAAAAACCTATACGTAACCTCCGGACACTGGGAAAAATACGGCAAAGACAGCTTTCAGCCGATAGCTACCCCTAATGAGGGCGAAGAGTACTTGCTCAAGCCAATGAACTGTCCGCACCACTGCGAGATTTATAACTCTCACCCTTGGAGCTATAAAGATTTGCCAAAGCGTTTTGCCGAGTTTGGCACCGTATATCGCTACGAACAGAGTGGTGAGCTGCACGGACTTACCCGTGTGCGCTGCTTCACTCAAGACGACGCCCACATTTTCTGTACACCAGAACAACTCGACGCTGAGTTCAAACACGTTATTGACCTAGTGCTATATGTATTTGGCTCTCTTGGATTTGACAATTTTACAGCACAAGTATCTTTGCGCGACCCCGAAAACCTAAGCAAGTACATCGGTAGCGAAGAGAACTGGACAAAGGCAGAAAATGCTATTATCAATGCTGCAAAAGAGAAACAACTGACTTACGTAGTTGAAACAGGCGAAGCTGCTTTCTATGGCCCTAAGTTAGACTTTATGGTAAAAGATGCCTTAGGAAGAAGCTGGCAGTTAGGTACTATTCAGGTAGACTACAACCTTCCAGAACGCTTTGACCTGTGGTACAAAGGTGCTGACAACAAGCTACATAGACCAGTAATGATCCACCGTGCCCCTTTCGGAAGTATGGAGCGTTTTGTAGCGATTCTTTTAGAGCACACCGCTGGAAAATTCCCATTGTGGCTGACCCCAGAACAAGCTATAGTACTCTCTTTGAGCGAAAAATACGAAAATTATGCTCAAAAAGTTTTGAAATTGCTAGAAAATTCCGATATTCGCACCCTGATAGACAATCGTACAGAGACCATAGGCAAAAAGATACGCGAAGCCGAAACACAAAAAGTGCCTTACATCCTAATTGTAGGTGAGAATGAAGAAAAAGAAGGTACTATATCCGTACGCAAACACGGAGGAGAAGACCTTGGCAGTATGACCGTAGAGGCTTTTGCAAAACTCGTTCAAGAGGAAATTGCAAAATCTATCAAGCAGTTTGAATAAGAACTTAAAATTTAGATAGCCATCATTAAAAAAAGTAACACCCCAGGCAAAGACGACAAGCACCCACACCGTATCAATCGCGAGATTAGGGTACCAGAGGTGCGTTTGGTCGGGGAGAACGTCGAAGTAGGCGTATATCCCACACGTAAAGCATTAGAAATAGCTAATGAATTAGAACTTGATTTGGTGGAGATTTCACCAAACGCCACGCCGCCTGTATGTAAGGTAATCGACTACAAAAAATTCCTCTACGAGCAGAAAAAGCGTGAAAAGGAAATTAAAGCCAAAACTACCAAGGTAGTAATTAAGGAGATTCGCTTCGGCCCACAAACCGATGACCACGACTATGAGTTTAAAAAGAAACACGGAGAAAAATTCCTTAAAGAGGGGTCAAAAGTAAAAGCCTATGTGTTTTTCAAAGGGCGTTCTATCATCTATAAAGACCAAGGCGAAATACTTTTATTGCGCTTGGCTACCGACCTAGAAGAGTTTGGAAAAGTAGAACAGATGCCTAAACTGGAAGGAAAACGCATGACGATGTTCTTAGCACCGCTGCCAAAGAAGAAATAGTTCTGAATTCTAAAT
>CAUQNY010000013.1:0-36954 GCA_963519425.1 uncultured Capnocytophaga sp. | reverse complement strand
AAGGCACTTACTACTACTTGATAGAATACCAAGACGATCGTAATAACACCTACACGAAGGTAGGCTGGTTGTACTTGAAGAAGTAGAAGCTTCGATAAATAGCAAGTAGAACCTTAATAACAACAAAAAGCTGTTTGACAGAAATGTCAAACAGCTTTTTTATGTTTAATGCCGTTGTTATTTTTTTTGAACATTCCTTATTTTCTTCTTCTTTCTTTTACAGAGTTTGCAAGAAACATCCTTTTTGTATCCTTGCTTTTTGCCGAATCTTCAAAAATGACACTTTTGTTAAAAAACTTTTAAATGTTAAAGTTATAAAATAATTTACTGAAAGTTTGGAGTATACAAACTTTAATAATATCTTTGGCACATCAAAACGAAAATAATATGAATAATAGCAAAGTAAAAGTACTGTTTCTTTTTTCTCTCCTCTTCTCTTTATGGGCAGAAGCACAGGAGCGTACTATTAAAGGTACAGTCAAAGATGATGAAGGTTTAGAAATGCTTGCTGTTTCGGTAGTGGTCAAAGGGACCCAACGGGGGATTGCTACCGATATGGATGGGCATTACGAAATCAAAGTGAATGAAGGCGACATCCTCGTCTTTTCTAGTATGGGCTACCTTACTCAAGAGAAAAAAGTAGGTAAGAACAATACTATCAATGTGATTCTCCTCTCTGATGTTCAACAGTTAGAAGGTACCGATGTAGTGGCGGTAGCTTATGGTACTGCCGACAGGAAGTCGTTTACAGGAGCGATGACCACTATCAAGGCAGAAACCATTCAAGCTAGACAAACATCTGATGTAGCTAAAACTTTGGAGGGGTCGGTAGCAGGGGTGCAAATCTCTACTGATTCTGGCCAACCTGGCGCTAGTGCTACTATTCGCATCAGGGGAATAGGCTCTATCAACGCTTCAAGTAGCCCTCTGATTATCTTAGATGGAATTCCTTTTGAAGGGAGCTTAAGTGCTATCAACAACAGCGACATCGAAACTGTAAACGTTCTTAAAGACGCCTCTTCTTCTGCACTCTATGGTGCTCGCGGGGCTAATGGAGTCGTGATAATCACTACCAAAACCGGTAGTAAAGGCAAGCTGTCAATCAATTTTGATAGTAAGGTGGGCTTTAACTACCGTGCTATTCCGGAGTATGATATCATTACTTCACCTTCTGAGTATTACCGAACTTTTTGGGAATCGCTCTATCACCAGAACCTATACGCCCAAAAACAAGCTGATGCCTTAGCCCGTTCTAATGCATCTAATGACCTTATCAGCAATGTAGGTGAAGGCTATAATATCTATAACGTTCCTGACAATCAAGTGGTGTTGCCTAATGGTCAGTTGAACCCCAATGCTTCTATCAGATACTCCGATGCCGATACTTTCAACCAGTGGGAAAAAGCCCTCTTCAAATCGGGAGTGCGAAAGGAACATAACCTGAGTATGAACAAAGGAACTGAAAATAATAGCTTCTACTTTTCGTTTGGCTATTTGAGTGATGAGGGCTACAATCTGAATACCTATTTCGACCGTTATACTACCCGATTTTCCTATCGTGGTGATATTACCTCTTGGTTAAAAGCAAATGCCTCTTCTATGATTACCTACTCTGAACAGCAAGGAAGTATAGAGAGTTCAGACTATGCGAACCCATTCTCTTTCACACGCTCTATTGCCCCTATCTACCCTGTTTATGAGCACGATGCTGCTGGGCGCCGCTTGAATACCTACGACTATGGGGCTAAGCGCAAGTATTCTGACAATACCAACCCTGTGGCTACTCAGCGCGAAGACATCAATAGAAACCGGAATTACTATTTTAACCAAGCGCTTTCTTTAGAGGCACGATTGCACTCTAACCTTAGCCTTGCTGTTAATGGTAACTTCTACGCAAATTTCTACGAAGGAAACTATTTTACAACCCCTTTAGGAGGGGCAGGTAAAAATTACGGAGGTAGTGCCGATAAGTACCGTTCAGATGATGTTGTAATGACTTTTAACCAGCTTTTGCGCTACAACAAACAGTGGAATACGATTGCAGTAGAAGCCCTCCTTGGACACGAATCGCACCAAGACCACTATGGTATTATTTCGGGCTCTAAACGCAACTTTTTAGATCCTTACAACAGCGAGTGGAGTAATGCTGCCATTCTTTCCTCTTTGACTTCCTACACGAACAAGTACTTTGTAGAAGGATATTTTGGACAGTTTAATGCCAACTACCGTCAGAAATACTATCTTTCTGCCAGTTTGCGCCGCGATGCTTCATCGGTATTTGCGCCCGAAAACCGTTGGGGAACTTTCTGGTCGGTAGGAGCTTCGTGGCTTTTGAACGAGGAGAAATTTCTACAAAGCGCTACTGCTATTAATGAACTGAAACTGAAACTCAGCTATGGGGTGCAAGGGAATGACGAACTATACTTGCCGGGTTCTTCCTCTCGCTCTTACGTCCCTTATATGACCCTCTACGAGGTTACTACTGACGGTAGTCAGCCTGGGCTTAAAGCGCGATACAAAGGAAATAGAAACATCACTTGGGAAGAGAGTGGAAACTTCAATGCGGGAATAGAAGCGGCTTTCTTCCAAAACCGTTTGACTGTTGAAGCTGACTATTTTGTTAAGCAAACTAAGGACTTGCTTTTCAATATGCCTCTGCCAGCGTCTTCTGGTTTTAGCACCGAGCCGCGCAACGTAGCTGATATGAGAAACAAAGGAGTAGAGTTTTCTGTAGGATTTACCCCTGTGCGCACTGACAAAGTGCAGTGGACACTCTCCTTGAACGGACTTCACTACAAGAACGAGATAACTAAGCTTCCTGAAGATTTGCGTGAGAAAGGGGTAACTTATGGAACACAAATCTTGAAAGAAGGCGGAAGTATTTACGACTTCTATATGGTGAAATGGGCTGGTGTAGACCCTAAGAATGGCGATGCTCTCTACTACATTCAAAACAGCACGACAGGCGAATACGAGCCCAAAAATAAGTACGACTACAATAGCAATCAGTTTGTAGGGACTTCTATCCCTGACCTACAAGGCGGCTTTGGCACTACACTGAACGTGCATAACTTTGATCTCGCTCTCCAATTCTCTTACCAGATAGGAGGCAAATTCTACGATTCGCAATACGTAAACTTGATGCACAATGGCGAAAATGGGAAAACTTGGCATAGCAATATACGCGATCGTTGGACGCCCGACCATCGTGTTGCTAGTGTGCCTCGTTTAGAATTTGGTAATGTAAACAACTTTGGTTTTTCTGACTTCTTCTTGGTATCGTCTGACTATTTGTCGTTGCGCAGCATTAGTTTGGGCTACACTTTCCCTGAAGACGTTGTGCGCAAAATGCACCTCTCCAAACTTCGTTACTATCTGACTGCCGACAATGTTTACCTTTGGAGCAAACGCCAAGGTTTAGACCCTCGCATCAGTTTGTCGGGAGATAATAGCTATGCTAAAAATAGCCCTATTCGCACTGTTTCAATGGGATTAACACTTACTTTTTAAACTTGAATGACCAATGAAAAAATATATCATACCTCTTGCCTTCGTTGGGGCGCTCTCTTTTACCAGTTGTTCCAAAGATAATTTTGACCCCGATGTAAACCAGTATCTTACTGATGAACGCCGCCAAGAACTCAACAAAGACCCCGAAATAGCTACCAAGCTGATTCAAGGAGAACTAAACGGTATCTACGACAATAATATTGATGAAGAAGAGTCCGATGTGTTTGGTTTGAAGTCTATTCACTTGGCTACCGACCTTTCTGGTCTAGATATGGTACAGGCTTCTTGGCACTGGTTTGGCCACGATTATTATTGGAATTCTCGAAAAGCCGATTACGCGCGTCCTGCTTTTACTTGGAACTTTCTCTACAAGCAAATCAGTGCTATCAATAAGGTTTTTGTTAGCTATTTTGCCGAAGTTCCTACCGATGAGCGTCTTTTTCAAAAATACGCCGAGCTAAAATCGCTTCGAGCGGTGTATTACTACTACCTTGTGAATCTTTTCCAATTCTCGTACAAAGGCAATGAAGACAAACTTGGGGTGCCCTTGGTGCTAAAACCTTCCGATACCCATCTGCCTCGTGCTACTGTTGCCCAAGTGTACGACCAAATTTTGGCTGACTTTGCCGTAGTAGACGACCCTCGGTTTAAAACTACCTCGCTTAAAACTGATGTTGATAAGACGGTGGCTGCAGCATTCCTAGCTAAAGTCTATGCCCATCGTGAAGAGTGGGATAAGGTAGCCCAGTACGCTCAAGTAGTTATGCAAACTGAAGGTGTAGATTATACTTCTCTTGCAGATGTTCAAGCAGGAAAGTGGGACATCAGTATGACTTCTTGGCTTTGGGGCTACAATATCACCCAGCAGACTACTAGCCAATGGAGCTCTTTCTATTCCAACATAGATAATACCATAGGGGGGTATGCAGGTGGTTCAGGAGCTTACAAGAATATTTACAGTCTCCTCTACAACCAAATCCCTGATTCCGATGTTCGCAAACAAATCTATGTCAATACAACCCTTTTCCCTGATATAGCCAATCGGTATGAGCTTCCCGACTACGTGAGCTTGAAATATGCTACCGATGACCGCTTTTTAGGAGACTATTGTTTTATCCGTGTTGAAGACCCTTTCTTGCTCTATGTGGAAGCTTTGGTAGAACAAAATAAACTGGGAGAGGCTAAAACAGCTTTAGAAAGTTTTGTTCAGCAGTATCGCGACCCCTCATACACCCTTTCGGCTACTACCCAAGCAGCGATGAGAGAAGAAGTTCGCTTCCAACGTCGTGTTGAGCTATGGGGCGAAGGAACATCTTTCTTTGACTTCAAACGTTGGCACTTAGGAGCTGACCGTACTGCCCATGGCTCTAACCACGTATTCAAGGTAAATACTCCTGCCAATAGCTCTAACTGGGTCTATCAAATTCCAAAGTCAGAAATGGAATCCAACCCTAATATGCAACAGAATCCATAGTTGGGCTGAGCGTGCGATTTTTAAAAAGAGAAAAGAAGAAGGAAGCTGCTATAAAAACAGCTTCCTTCCTCTTTTTTAAGGTGTTACCGAATGTTTTTTTCGCTTTGCTTTAAGGTAGCTCTGTCTTCACTGTGTGGCTATTCATTGTTCGTTGTTGGCTTGTAGAATATTTTATTAAAGTGAGTTTGATTTGAGCTGTGCTCAAATTGGAGCAACTGAATGATGCTCTATGCTGATTGTTCGAGGGGTAAGGTTAAAAGAAAGCATTCACAGATTTTGGAAGATAAGAATAGATTAGGGCGGCTTAAGCTGCAAGATGAACATAGATTCTGAGACAAAAGAACGTGTAGAAAAGCAGTTAAGAAGCTTTATAAATTTCGTGTATTTGACTTACAACTGTAGGATGAAATTTGCAAATTGACAAAATATTTGTACCTTTGCAGTCTAAAAATACTTAAAAAAAAGAAACGTATGTCAAAAACAAAGTACACTCGTACGCAAACCAGTTTGCACCCCGAAATTATCGACCTACTCAACGAACAAGTTAGCAAAGAGGCTGAAGCAAGCTCTCTCTATTTGGCAATGGCATCGTGGTCAGAAATTAATGGCTTCTCTCGTAGTGCTGAGTTCTTCTACGATCACGCAGTGGAAGAAAGAGACCATATGATGAAAATCTTCCGTTTCCTTAATGAGAATGGTGCCCGCGCTTTTGCCCCCGAAGTAGGAAAAGTAAAACAAGACTTTGCATCTCTTAAAGAAGTGTACGAGAAAACCTTGGAACACGAAATTAAGGTAACTCAGTCTATCTTTGCGATCTTTAAAAAGGCTCGTCAAGTAGACGATTACGCTTCTGAAAACTTCCTACAATGGTTCGTTCAAGAACAGTTGGAAGAGGAGCGCCTCGTACATAGTATTCTTGACTTGTTTGAATTTTACAATGAAAACGATTCGCCTATTGCCCTTAAACTCATTGACGAACGTATCCCGTTAGACGAAAAATAATGATATTAGTAACGGGCGGAACAGGACTTATTGGTAGCCACTTGCTTTTTAGTCTTACGCAAGATAAGAAATACAAAGTGAGAGCTATCTACCGTAATGCCCATTCTTTAGAAAAAGTCAAACAACTATTTGTTCGTCTATCCCCCCAAGGGGCTGAGTATTTCAGCACTATTGAGTGGGTAGCAGCCGACCTAAGTAACCTCCCCGAACTGGAAAAAGCGTTCGTGGGGGTTACTTTTGTTTTTCATTGTGCGGGGTACATCTCTTTTGTTCCTCAAGATTTTGAGAAACTCATCCAAATCAATGTGCAAGGAACTGCCAATATGGTGAATTTGAGTCTTGATTTTGGAGTGAAGAAGTTTTGCTATGTGAGTTCGGTAGCTACTCTTTCGGCTTTGCCTCACGTTCCTATTGATGAGGAAAATGACTGGAATAGCGAGGAAAACAATACTGACTATGCTATCAGCAAGCACGGGGGAGAGATGGAGGTATGGCGCGCTTCGCAAGAAGGCCTTCCGGTGCTGATTGTGAATCCATCGGTAGTGTTGGGGACGGGGTTTTACCAGTCGGGTTCAGGGCTTTTGTTTAAAAAAGTGGCCGACGGACTGAAATACTACCCTACAGGTGGTACGGGCTTTGTAGCTGTGGCCGATGTGGTGCGTGCAATGATACAGTTGCAGTTCTCTGAAGTAGTAGGACAGCAGTTTGTGCTTAACAACCAGAATCTTACCTATCAGACGCTTTTTGGGAAGATTGCCCAAGCCTTAGGAGCAAAGGCTCCCCACAAGAAGATTTCGCACCTACAGTTGCGATGCTTAGCACGGCTTGATGGCATATGTAACTTCTTAGGACTCAAAAAGAGAGTGCTTACCCTTTCGGCAGCTGATGCTTTAGGGCTAATGACTTCTTACAACGGCAACAAAATTAAAGATTTTGTTGATTTTCAGTATACCAACCTCGATGAGGAGATTCAGGAGATTGGTGCTAAGTATCCTCTATGACGAACAATAAACAAGTAACGATTAGTAATGTTTCATTCTTCAAAAGGCTCGTGTGCCGCACTTTCTCTTCTGTTTTTTGTTCTTCGCCTGTTTTTATTTCCTTTTGCGCTTCTTTATGGGGCGATAGTGCGCTTGCGGCATTGGTGCTATAATACAGGGATTTTGAAAGAGCATACTTTTGCTGTGCCTACTATTTGTGTGGGAAATGTAGCGGTAGGAGGAACAGGCAAAAGCCCAATGGTGGAGTACCTAATTAGACAGCTACACTCTCGCTACAAGGTAGGGGTGTTGAGTCGCGGCTATAAACGTAAAACTCAAGGCTTTGTGCTAGCCAACGAAAAGGCTACTGTATACGACTTGGGAGATGAGCCTTTTCAGTTCTGGAGAAAATTTAAAGAAGATATTCTATTGGCTGTCTGTGCTAATAGGGTAGAGGGGGTGCGACAACTACTTAGCTTGCCTGTGCCTCCGGAGGTAATTATCTTAGACGATGCTTTCCAACATAGGCCTATAAAAGCTGAGACGAACATTCTCCTTACTGCCTATGGGCATTTTTTTACTGACGACTGGTTGCTGCCTATAGGGAAGTTGCGCGATGTGCTGAGCCGTGTGCGAGAGGCCGATGTGGTAGTAGTTACCAAATGTCCTTCTAACTTATCAGCAGAAGAGCGCGCCTCTATAGTTGCACAATTGCAGCGACATTGCTCTTGTCCGGTAGTTTTTGCAACGATTGCCTATGCAGGACAAGTCTATTCGGAAACAGAAGAACTTCCGTTAGCGCGTTTTTTTGAGAAGCCTTTTACGCTTGTAACGGGGATTGCCAATCCGCAGCCGCTACTCACCTTCCTCAAAGAGCAAAATGCTACATTTGAGCATTTAGCTTTTCCTGACCACCATCATTTTACATCTAAGGAAATAAACCAACTTCAAGGGCTACGCCTCCTTACTACTGAAAAAGACTACGTGCGCTTGCAATCTCGCATGCAAGGGTTGTACTATCTTCCTATAGCTACCCAATTTTTATCGCCTACCGATGCCGAACAATTTGCTGCAGTGGTAAATAAGAGCCTCCTTACTTAAGAGCTAATAATTGGCACGGTTTTTGAAAAGCTAAACTTAGTAATTAAAAAAATTAAATCACTATGACAAGAAAAATCATTGCGCTCCTTGCTTTTGTTTTGGTGGCTACAGCTACCCTCGAAGCACAAGAAATAAAATGGATTACTTTTGACCAAGCATTGGCTGCCCAGAAAAAGAAACCTAAGAAGATATTCGTAGATGTTTATACCAGCTGGTGTGGTCCTTGCAAAATGTTGGCAAGCAATACTTTTACGAACAAGGATTTGGTAAAATATGTGAACGAACATTACTACGCTGTAAAGTTTAATGGCGAAGGTAATGAAGTGGTGAACTACAAAGGACAAAAGTTCGAAAACAAAGCTTACGATCCTGCTTTGGCTGAACGCCGCAATTCTACTCACCCTTTCACTGGCTATCTACAAGTGCAAGCCTACCCTACAATGGTTTTCTTGGACGAGAAAGGTGAACTTATCACAGGGATTACTGGCTATATGTCCCCTACCCAGTTGGAACTCTATTTGAAGATGTTTAAAAATGACGATTATAAAAACATCAAAAGCCAACAAGAGTTTCAAATCTATCAATCGAAGTTTAAAGGAACATTTAAAAACTAATAACTACACTTTTTCATAAACACACTCGAAAAACTCTTGGCAATTGTCAAGAGTTTTTATTTTTTTATTACCTTTGCCAAATAATTGGTAAATTATCAAATCAGACAAATTGAATTTATGGCAAAAATACTCATAATAGAAGACGAATCGGCTATTCGGCGCGTACTCTCCAAAATATTGGTAGAGGAGAGTAAGGAGTACGAGGTAGAGGAGGCAGTAGATGGGCTTGAAGGAGTGGAGAAACTTAAAAAAGAGGATTACGACTTGGTGCTCTGCGATATTAAAATGCCCAAAATGGATGGAATGGAAGTGCTTGTAGAAGTTAAAAAACTAAAACCTGAAATTCCTTTTGTGATGATCTCTGGGCACGGCGATCTTGAAACAGCAGTAAATGCGATGCGTCTTGGGGCATACGACTATATCTCCAAACCGCCCGACTTGAACCGCTTGCTCAATACCGTACGCAATGCTTTGGACAAGAAAAAGTTGTTGGTAGAGAATAAGCACCTGAAAAAGAAGGTGAGCAAAAGCTATCAGATGATAGGGGATAGCCAACCGTTACAACAAATTCGCCAGATGATTGAAAAGGTAGCACCTACCGAAGCAAGGGTGCTCATTACAGGGTCTAATGGTACAGGGAAAGAGTTGGTGGCTCACGCTATTCACAACCAAAGTGAACGTAGCGAAGCCCCAATGATAGAGGTGAACTGTGCAGCAATCCCTTCAGAACTAATAGAAAGCGAACTCTTTGGACACATTAAAGGAGCTTTTACCTCGGCAGTGAAAGACCGTGCAGGGAAATTTGAGGCAGCCAATAATGGTACTATCTTCTTGGATGAGATAGGCGATATGAGCCTCTCTGCCCAAGCTAAAGTGCTGCGCGCTTTGCAGGAAAACAAAATTACTCGTGTAGGGAGTGATAAGGACATCAGTGTAGATGTACGTGTGATAGCAGCGACTAACAAGGATTTGAAAAAGGAAATTGCTGAAGGTCGTTTTCGAGAAGATTTGTATCACCGTTTGGCTGTGATTCTTATCAAAGTGCCTTCGCTGAATGAACGAATAGACGATATTCCACTTCTCATAGAGCATTTTTCAGCAAAGATAGCCGAAGAACAAGGGATTACGGTGAAGAAATTTACCAAAAAGGCTGTGGAATTGCTCCAAAAACAAGATTGGACGGGGAATATTCGCGAATTGCGAAATGTGGTAGAACGACTTATTATCTTAGGAGGTAAAGAGATTTCTGAAGATGATGTAAAAACCTTTGCAGGGAAGTGATTTGCTGATTTGTCAATGAATTAGTTTCATAATGAGAAAGATAGAATTGTACTTAAAACCTTTGAAAAGCAAGCGCTTTTGGAAAGTAACTTCTTTGCTATTGCTGTGGTTGTTTTTGGTAATTATCGCTTGTAATGTGCAGGTAGTCCAAGAAACTAAAAAATTGCTTTACAATGAAATTGCGGAAGTGCCTGCTCGGAAGCTGGGGTTGCTATTGGGTACGAATCCCTATTTGAAAAATGGCACTCCTAATAAGTATTTTCTTTATAGAGTAGAGGCAGCAGTACAACTGTATCAGGCAGGAAAAATAGCGTACATCTTGGTCAGTGGCGACAACCACAGAGAAGATTACAACGAGCCTGAAGAAATGAAAAAGGCCTTGATGCGCAAGGGGATCCCTGAAGACCGTATTTTGTTAGACTACGCTGGGTTTAGGACTTTGGACTCAGTAGTACGTGCCAAAGAGGTGTTTGGAGCAGAAGATTTTGTGGCTATCTCGCAGCGATTTCACAATGAGAGAGCTCTTTTCTTGGCCAAGCATTATGGCATAGAAGGGATTGGCTTCAACGCCCAAGATGTTACAGCTTATTACGGAATCAAAACCCGTTTGAGGGAGTGTTTAGCGCGTACTAAACTATTTGTAGATCTGTGGTTTAAGGTGCAACCCAAATTTAGAAAGTAGCAGATGACCCAGAAAGTGTTATCTTTGCGCCCTTTATGAGAAAAACTAACAACTAACACTAATAACTAAAAATGGCTATAATAATAACTGACGATTGTATAAACTGTGGGGCTTGTGAGCCTGAGTGTCCTAACAACGCTATCTATGAAGGTGCCGATGATTGGCGCTATAGCGATGGTACAGCTCTAAAAGGACGTGTAGTGCTCCCTAGCGGACTGGAGGTAGATGCAGATGAACCTCAACAGGCTATTAGCGATGAATATTACTTTATAGTAGCTGATAAATGCACAGAGTGCATTGGCTTTCACGAACAGCCGCAATGTGCGGCGGTTTGTCCTGTAGACTGCTGCGTGCCAGATGACAATCATCAAGAAACTGAAGACGAATTGTATGCTAAAAAGCGATTTATTCACAGCGAAGAATAGCCAACTGATTTTCCTGTAGGTCTATAGTTTGGCACTGCATTTGTCTTTGTAAAGGTAAGGAAATCTAATGAAAAGATTCTTATGAAAACAACTGCTCCCTTAGTAGTGCTATCAACACTATTTTTTGCTGCTTGTGGCAACCCAGAAGGTCGCGCAATTCCTCTAACCAACTTGTACCTCTTTCATTGTATGATGCTGTAGTAGAAGAAAGGGAAGTTGCCAGTTAAAAGTGTTCAATTATTAGCAAAATAACTAAAAAAGTATTACCTTTGCCCCAAATTCAATAAATCAAATTATACATTAAAAGTGCAAACAGAAGAAAACGAACTATACCGCTTTGTGCCAGCAGCCGATTGGTCAGAATCCTTGTCGGACAGTGAGATAATTTCACTTTTAGTAGAAACTGATTTTTCTCGCGAACAGACCGATGAGGGACGCGATTACTGCTATTTTTTAAACAAATACTACAAAGTAGACGATAATAGCACCTCAGATTATGCCCTAATGGCTTATACGCTGATACAGCCTGAAAACTTGGAACGCGCCTCGATGTACGATATGGGGCTGGAGGAGAATGAGTCTCTTAACATTCATCGCATCAGTGTGTATCGCAACGGAGAACTACTTGATAAAACTGCTGATACCACCATCAAAATATTGGATAATGAGAATCAAAGCAATCGAGGAATTATCAGTAGTTCTAAAAAACTGAATTTCTCTATAAAAGACTTGCATTTGGGCGATATTCTGATTTTGGAAGACTGCCGCGTAAAGGTTTTCACAGAGAAAGAGTTCCTTCGTCGCGATTTTATGAAATATGTGTATGTAACCCCCGATACCTATTGGGCTTACGGAAACTATCATTTTAAACTCATCAACAATCGGAATAAGCAGTTAGCCTACAAAAATGTATTCTTCCGCGACCAAGAAGGCAATGTGCTCCCCAACGAGATAAAGTACTTGGCACAAGGAGAGTCGTTTGACATCGTAAAGACCAACTACATTAATCCTGTGGATCCTAATCGCGAAGTTTTTCCCTTTATAGATTTTGCTACAGATAGTACTTGGAAAGATCTCTCTAACTATATTTATCCACTTTACAAGGAAGTTTTTAACGCTCAGCTAACTGATTTTGCTCCGGATTTGGTAGCTAGGTTGGAAGAGATGCTTACCCTTGACGAGAAGCTGCAATACGCTATTGAGTTTGTGCAAAACAATATCTACTACGTGTACAACGCCGATGAGATGAATGGGCATAAACCACAAGAGCCTGCTGTTACTTACCAAAATAAGCAAGGAGACTGCAAAGCAAAATGTGTGTTGCTCAAAGCTGTGTTGAACTATCTTGGGGTAGAATCGTCGGTAGTACTAGTGAACTACAATGCTGATTACTACTTGAAATACTATCTTCCTTCCTTGTTGTCGTTCAATCACGTCATTGTGAAAATCAATTACCAAGGACAAGAGTATTTTATAGATGCTACAGCGCGCAATGAGTTTGGGAAGTTAGAGAAACGCGCAGTGCTGCCTTTCTGCTTCTTTATGGAAATTCTTTCCGACCAAGAATTGCAGGTGCGCAAGCCTATCCGCTTTGGTGGTTATTGTGTTGAGGAGAAAATAGACTTGGAGGTAAAGGAAGGCAAAGGGAAGATAACTCTTGTTTCCTCCTACCGTTACAACCGAGCTAACTCTATGCGCAGTTACTTCAAGTCGACTAATAAGAACGAACGTTTGGACAACTGGAACAACTCTTTGTTCTATGCGCTCAACTATGTGAATGACCGCAAAGGCAAGGACTTTCGTGAGATTTTTAAAGATGCTACGCTGCAAATAGTTAGAGATGACAAGAAAGAGAATGAATTTGTGGTGAAGTACGAAGCAATGATTGAGAATCCTTACTTTGTAGACTCTGAAGGCAGACGTTTTCTGATGTATTTTGATGGTAGTGTCTTGAAGAATAGTATTCGCGAGCATCAGCATAGCGATGTAAGTTTCTGGCATAACTACGATAGCGAACGCTATGAGATATTCCTCAAAACAGATGAGAATATCAACACTAAGGAACGCTATACGGTGCAAGAATGCGATATTAAGAATGAGTATTTTACGCACAAAACCCAAAAGTTTATTACTAAAAACTCAGGTAAAGTAATCGTGGAATACAATCCGCTGGTGAATGTAGAAATTCCGTTGGACAAATTACCTTCTATTCGCGAGGATTATCACACGGTAGCTGATAGCAACTTTGGAATTGGTATTGATATTGTTGAAAAAGGTTTCTTAAATTCTTTAAAACGATTTTTCAAAAAGTAGTTAGTGAAGGCCTCTATTCCAATTATAGAAACACAAACAAGAGCAGCAATAAAAGCTTTTCAAGAAGAGAAATTGAGAGCTTTGCTGCTCTATTTGTTTGAACACTCTCCTTTCTATCAAGAGCACTTTCGCAAAAACTGTATAAATATAGAGGATATCCAAACGCTAGATGATTTGCAGAAGATTCCTACCATAGGAAAGGACGATTTGCAGCGCGAAAACGATGCTTTCCGCTGTGTTCCTAAAGAGGCAATTGTAGATTATGCTTCTACTTCGGGAACATTGGGTACCCCCGTAACTTTTGGGCTTACAGAGGCTGATTTAGACCGCTTGGCATACAATGAGGCGATTTCTTTGGCTTGTGCAGGAATCCAGAAAGGAGATGTAGTACAACTGATGACTACCATAGACCGCAGGTTTATGGCAGGATTAGCTTATTTTTTGGGTATCAGAAAGCTTGGGGCAAGTATTGTGAGGGTGGGGGCAGGTATTCCTGAGCTTCAGTGGGATTCTATTCGTCTCTACGAACCTAAGTACCTGATAGCAGTTCCTTCTTTTTTGCTGAAAATGATAGAATACGCAGAGAAGAATGGTATTGATTATCGACTTTCTTCGGTAAGAGGAGTGGTGTGCATAGGAGAAACACTGCGCCAGCAGGATTTTACCCCCACGCTTTTGGCTGAAAAAATCAGTGAGAAATGGCCAGAGATTAGTCTTTACTCTACCTATGCATCTACCGAGATGAGCACCACTTTTACAGAATGCGAATATAAGCAAGGTGGACATCATCACCCTGAACTTATCATTACAGAGGTGTTGGACGATGAGGGGCATCGTGTGCCTGAAGGACAATGTGGCGAGCTGACAATTACTACTTTGGGAGTAGAAGGGATGCCACTGCTGAGGTTCCGCACAGGCGACATTGTATCGATGTACGAAGCACCTTGCGCGTGTGGGCGACAAACTGTCCGCGTGAGTCCGGTATTAGGGCGCAAACAACAGATGATTAAGTACAAGGGAACGACTCTCTATCCGCCTGCTTTGATGGATTTGCTCACTAACTTCAATGCGATAGAGAATTACCTAATAGAAATTAATACTAATGATATTCTCACCGATGAGATTCTTATTAAGATAGGCACCCGTACCCCTACTGAGGCTCTGAGGGAGCGCATTGTGAATCATTTTAGGGCTAAACTTAGGGTAGTTCCCAAGATAGAGTTTTGTGATATAGCGTTGCTTGAACAGCAGTTGTACCCTTTGGGAAGCAGAAAGCCTATGAAGATTATCGACAGGCGCAATAAGAATCTTTTGGGAGGCACCCTCTGATTACGACAGGGACGGAAGAATTAGCTTATATTTTGCTTTTGACTTCTTTTTCTTCCCATTCAGCATAAAAAAGTGGTTTGTACAACGATAGAGTTCCGTCTTTTAGTAAGGTGAATACTTGTTCAGTTTCTCCTGTACAAACTAATTCGTCAGCTTCGTTGTAGATGAAATAACGGAAGTGCAGTTTGGCGGATGCAGTGGCTATGTAGTAAGTTTCGACGCGCAACATTTCGCCATAACGAACGCTCTTCTTGTGTTCGCATACAGTTTTTACGATAGGGGTAGCATACCCTTTTTTTTCTACTTCTAAGTAAGAAAGTCCGTATTTTCTTCCGAAGGCTTCCCTTCCTTCTTCAAAATATTTGATGTAATTGCCGTGCCAGACAATGCCCAACGGGTCGGTTTCGCTAAACCGCACCCTTAGGCTAATGCTTGCTGAAAGAGTGCTATGAGGCTGTTTTTCCTTTTTCATTTCTGTAATCTATTGAGACACAAAAGTACAAAAACTTATTAAGACTCCAATTTTTTTATGTAAGTTAGATCAATAAAACTAAATAGAGGGCTCTGGCTGCAGGAAAAGTTGCCTGTAGCTTATGATGTGCCATTTGGAACTTGATAAGTTTTTCCATACCTTTGCCGCGAAAATTGTAATTGTGAAACAAGGATATGTTAAAACGTTTTATTTGGAGCCTTTTCGCTTTTTTTGTCTTGCAATCGTGTGCGGTAACCAATACATTTACCTTTCACGATGATGCTACTATTTCGACAGAAACGGTAGTGGATATGAGCAAGATGGAGGAGTTAGCCCAAAGTGAAAAAGGGAGTAGCATTAAGAACCTAAATATGGCATCGTTTCCTAAAGAATGGCAAACGCTTTATGCTTTCAAAAACGATACACTTTCTGCTGAGACAGAAGACTTGCTGAAGCGTTCGGCTATTAAGGGGCTCTTTAAAGAGGAAAAAGAGGTGGGGTTCCAGTTGCGGCTAGACCACTTTACGCCTGAAGAGTGTGAGAAGATGAGCAAGACTCTAAGCAAGAGTGCACAAGGAATCAGTGTTTTTAATTTTTCAGCTTTCCAATGGGACGGAGAGACCTTGCTCCTTGATATGAAGATGTTGGAGAAGGGCAAAGGAGAGGAAGCGGAAGAGCGTGTAGCACAGATGAAAAGAATGTTCAACATAGAAGTGAGCAATACACTTGTTTTTGAGAACCGCATCAAGAAGATTAAGGGAAAGCACCCCAATCTGCAAAAGATAGATGCTCATACGCTGAGGATTGTAACTACAGAGACAGCAGATAGCAAAAAGAAATACCCTGAGCAGATTGAGATAGTAACAAGAAAGTAAAAATTAAACAGAATAATTGTTGATTAGAAAATGTTGTATTATCTATTAGAAAACTTTGAAAAATACTACGACTTTCCGGGGTCGGGACTTTATAAATACTTGTCATTTCGTGCAGGGTTAGCATTAATGCTTTCGCTGCTGATTTCTACAATCTATGGGAAGCGCATCATTTGCTTATTGCAACGCAAGCAGATAGGCGAAACCGTACGCGACTTAGGCCTCAGAGGGCAGAATGAAAAGGCTGGTACGCCTACGATGGGGGGGATTATCATTATTCTCGCTACGCTTATCCCAGTGTTGCTTTTGGCAAAATTGGACAATGTCTATACGCTTTTGCTTCTTATTACAACAGTTTGGATGGGTGCGATAGGCTTTTTAGATGATTATATTAAAACTTTCCGCAAAAACAAAGATGGGCTGAAAGGTAGATTTAAGATTTTGGGGCAAGTAGGTTTAGGTATCATTGTAGGAGCTACCCTTTATTTTAATGAGAATGTAACAATTAAAAGTGAGAAGACAGGAATAGGTAGGGTTCGGACAGAGTTGGTTTCTCAAGGTGTTGAAAATGCGGTTCCAGAGGTGAAGTCGACTAAGACGACAATTCCTTTTGTGAAGAATAATGAGTTTGACTATGCAAGCTTGATTTCTTGGGCAGGAGAGAATTACCAGCACTATGTGTGGTTGGTTTTTATCCCTATTGTTATCTTGATTGTTACCGCTGTTTCTAACGGAGCTAATTTGACAGATGGGATTGATGGTTTAGCTGCGGGAAGCTCAGCCATTATTGTGCTGACCTTAGGGATTTTTGCGTGGATTTCGGGGAATATTATCTTTTCGGAATATTTGAATATTATGTACATTCCCAGAGTAGGGGAGATGACAGTTTTCATAGCGGCTTTTGCAGGTGCTTTGGTGGGATTTCTGTGGTATAACACTTACCCTGCCCAAGTTTTTATGGGTGATACGGGGAGTCTTACCATAGGAGGCATCATTGCAGTGATAGCTATTGCTGTGCGCAAAGAACTGTTGATTCCAGTGCTTTGTGGTATCTTTT
Source organism: uncultured Capnocytophaga sp. (assembly GCA_963519425.1). GTDB lineage: Bacteria > Bacteroidota > Bacteroidia > Flavobacteriales > Flavobacteriaceae > Capnocytophaga. The sequence continues at coordinate 19,842 of CAUQNY010000013.1, read as the reverse complement.
TGATTGAGAACCTTTCGGTAATTCTGCAAGTAGCTTATTTTAAATATACAAAACGCAAATATGGCGAGGGTAGACGTATTTTTTTGATGTCTCCTTTGCATCATCATTACCAGAAAAAGGGCTATCACGAGAGCAAGATAGTGATGCGCTTTTTGATTGTAGGGATTTTCTTAGCAGTTATCAGCATTGTAACGCTGAAGATTAGGTAATGCTCTTGCTTGAGTGTAAATCTAATCGTTAATCATTTTGATAAGATTTTCGTTGAACCATTTGTATCGGTTGATAATCATAATGTGAGTGCCGTTGTTTACTACAACGGCATTTTTTATATATTGAATAGGGAAGACGGGGTCTTTGCTCCCGTGGATATGAAGAGTGCGGGCGAGGGGCTCTTTTTGTTGCCAGTTCACTATGCGGTCGATAGACCAATCAAGGTAGGCAGGAGAGCGCATCCCGATGTATTTTTCGTAGAGGGCAAGACGTTTGCTTACGATTTCTGAGAAAGAAAAGCGTTTCCAGAATTCTAAGTCGGAGATAGTACGGGTAGGGAGGAGCTTATGCAGATGGGTGTAACGCGCTAGAAGCATCTTTTTAGGGAGTTCGTATTGTGTTTTTACGCTAGAAATGACAATAAGCTTCTGATAATCCTCTTTTAATTTGGCTATTTCTTGGACAATGATTCCGCCAAAAGAGACCCCTAAAAGGATAGGGGAGGGGGCAGTAATAGCAGTGCTAAGGCGTTCGGCATAATGAGTTAATGATTCTTCTTTTTCAGGAGTTATCCAATCTAATAGCTGTACTTGCCAATCTGCAGGAAATTGCAACCGTTCAAAAATCTTAGGGCTGGCGGCCATTCCAGGCATTAAGTAAATCGTAGGCTTGTCTTTTTTATCCATTTATTATTGCTTTTTTACGAAAAATAAGTATCTTTGCGCCGAATTTAACGAATAGGAAAGTAGTAAATATTTCCTAATTGTTAGGAATTAAGGACAGACAAAATTACAACAATTTTTGTAAATAGTCAATATTACTAATTAAAAAACACGATAGAATGGAAGTTATTAATAGTGAGTTTTCTCGTCAGTATCAAGCGAAGCTCAATGGGGAGCTTGCTTTTGTAGACTATTCAATACAAGACCGGAAGATATTCTTCACTAAAACACTTATCCCAGAAGGTACAGATGAAGCTTTGACAGATGAGTTTTTCAAAGGGGTACTAGAATTAGTAGCCCAGAAAAAATACAAAGTGGTGCCTGTTTGTCCTTTGGCTATTTCCTTTTTCAAGCGTAATAAAATGTATAAAGAGGTGCTCTCGGCAGGGATACGCATTTAAGAAAAGAAGCAATAAAAATGATATTATATGAAAGCTGTATTTTTAGACAGGAACACGCTCTCAGAGCGTATTGATGTAGATATCCCTAAAGGGGTAAACCAATGGGTAGCTTTCCAGAAAACTGCCCCCGACGAAGTAGTACAACGCCTTAAACCGGCCGACATAGCAATTGTAAACAAGGTGAAATTAGACGAAGCAACGCTACGCCAGTTGCCCAATCTAAAATTGATTCACCTTACAGCAACCGGAATGGACAATATTGACAAAGAGGCTGCCAAAGCCTTAGGAATTGAAGTCAAAAATGTAGCCGGTTATTCTACCGAGAGTGTTACAGAGCACTTTTTTATGCTCCTTCTTTCGGCAATGCGTGCTTTGAAAACCTATCACAATAGTGTAGAAAACGGTACTTGGCAAAAGGATGGAAGATTTTGTTTGACAGAGCCGCCTGTGTTTGAACTACACAACAAAACGTTAGGCATTATAGGGGTTGGAAATATCGGAAAAGCGATAACCAAAGTAGCTGAAGCTTTCGGAATGAAAGTGCTCTGGGCAGAGCGTCAAGGGAAAGCACCACGCAATGAACAGTATACCGACTTTGATAAGGTATTAGCCCAAAGCGATATTATCTCTCTTAACTGCCCATTGACTCCTGAAACTAAACATTTGGTGAATGAAGCATTTGTCTCTAAGTTGCGCAAGAAGCCTTTGCTCATCAATATGGCACGAGGAGGTGTAGTAGACCCTCAAGCAGTGTATGAAGCTATTGAGAGCAATCGTATAATGGGCTTTGCTACTGACGTTTTTGAAAACGAACCTCCTTTGCCAAACGATCCCTTACTGAAAATAGCTGATCACCCTCGTGTGTTCTATACACCTCACATTGCTTGGGCAAGCGAATATGCTCAAGATAAGTTATGGAGAATTTTGAAACGACAAGTGGAAGAGTTCATTGTAAAATACAAATCAACGCATAAAGAGAATGAAAAAGCATAATTTTAGTGCAGGCCCTTCTATTTTGGCTCCAGAGGTGTTTGAAAAAGCATCTCAAGCTTTGTTAGATTTTGAAGGAACAGGACTATCGGTAGCCGAAATATCGCACCGCAGTGCAGCGTTTTTGCGTGTTATCCAGCGCGCACAAGCTTTAGTTTTGGAAATAGCAGGTCTAGACAACTCCTACGAGGTGTTGTTCTTGCAAGGGGGGGCAAGTATGCAGTTTTTGATGGTGCCCTATAATCTTCTTGAAACCAAAGCAGCTTACATTGATACCGGTACTTGGGCAAACAAAGCACAAAAAGAAGCTGCTCTCTTTGGCAAAGCGGAGGTCGTTGCCTCTTCAAAGGCGGAAGGGTATAAGTTTATCCCTAAAGGGGTAACAGTATCTGGCGACTTTGATTATCTTCACATTACTACCAATAACACTATTTATGGCACAGAGTTTCATACACTTCCCCAAGCAACGGTGCCTTTGGTGGCCGATATGAGTTCTGACATCTTTTCACGGCCGTTAGATTATAGCCAATTTGGACTTATCTATGCAGGTTCTCAAAAGAACTTAGGAGCTTCAGGGTCTACCGTGGTAATAGTTAAGAAAGATCTTTTAGGTAAGGTGAGTCGCAAAATACCTTCAATGTTGGACTACCAGTTGCACATCAAGAGTGAGAGCTTGTACAACACCCCATCTACTTTTGCCATCTATGTCAATTTGTTAGTCTTAGAATGGCTACAAGCACAAGGAGGACTTCATGCAATGGAACAGCACAACCGTGCAAAAGCCAATTTGCTCTACGGCGAGATAGACCGCAACCCTCTATTGGTAGGCTATGCAAACAAAGAAGATCGTTCGCTGATGAATGTAGTCTTTAACCTTACTGACGAAAGTACCAAGGAACGCTTAGATACCCTCTGCAAAGAGGCTAACATCAGTGGTATCCAAGGTCACCGAAGCGTAGGAGGCTACCGCGCTTCTATCTACAATGCTTTGCCGTTAGAAAGTGTACAAGTGTTGGTAGAGGTACTTAAAGAGTTTGAACGTACTGCTTAGAAAACTATTTCTTCAACAAAAGTCGTTAGTTACTTTAGGGTAGCTAACGACTTTTTTTTATGTAAAAGGAGGTGTTTTTAATGGAATGTTGTATATTTGTGCGCTTTTTCTTGGTATTATGATATTTTTCTTAAGAAAAATGTGTTGTTATTAGAAATGTTTCAAATGATAAAATTCTGAGAGAAACGGCTACTAACGTATATAATAATTAATAACACCCAATAATATGCTAAATTTTTTTAAAGGCGCCCTCTTGCTATTTGTGGCGGCAACCCTCACTCAGTGCAAAAAAGATGAGGAGAAAACACCAACTCAAACTACAGATAATACTACATCTAATGCTACCCCAAAAAACTTCCAGCTTGAGAAAACTGAATTAGGTGTGAAAGTAGGACAGACAGCAACCGTGAAACTTCTCAATGGCAAAGGGCCTTATAAATTGGAAGACAATTCTCCTTATGCCGAATTGCTCCTTAATGGCGACAATCTTACTGTGAAAGCCAAAAACTTTCCCGCGCGATTCAGTTTTGGAATTACTGATAAAACCTTAGGTCAAACACTTACACTCACCGTTTGTGTTACAGCCTTTTCTCCTACTGACTATCAGTTAAGTCCCGATGGCACAACCCTTCTAAAATGGAACAACACAGCCCAAACAATAGTCGATATGAACACCGATTTAGCTCTGAGCAAGATTACAACCATAGCAGAAAACGCTTTTGCTAATTCCCAAGCTACTTTGCTTTTCTTACCTAAAACTTTAAAAAACATTCAAAAAGGAGCTTTTGCTTCTTCAAAAATCACTTCCTTGTCCCTTGAGGAAACGGCTCTTGTTTCGTTGGGCGAGGAAACTTTTAAAGATTGCCAGAGCTTAGACCGAGTGTCGCTGCCCTCTACGCTCAAACAGATAGGGAGTAGTGCTTTTTCAGGCTGCAAAAACCTTGCAGAGATTACCCTTCCTGATAGTTTAACGGTGCTTGAACAGTCTGTTTTTGAAGGTACAGCTCTTGCCAATGTACAAATCCCAGAGGCAGTTACTACTATCAAAGCGAAGGCTTTCAAGGGAACAAAATTGCAATCGTTATCTCTAAAAGCTACTACGCCTCCTGTGTTAGAAGCTACGAATGCTATTCCTTTTAATATTCGTTACATTCGTGTGCCTCAGCAAAGCGAACAAGCATACAGAGAAGCTGAAAATTGGAGCAGCTTTGCCAATGTTATCAATCCAAACGAGGATTAATTTGTGTAAATCATAATCTTTTTTGACTCCCCTCTTGCTATGGCAAGAGGGGACTTTTTTTATGCTTTCATTGGGTAGTTGCCGAAAAATACCTACTTTTGTCCACTCAAATAGTAGAAACCTCTTTTTAACAACTTAAAATGAAGCCTAACAAAGTAACTATAAAGGTAATTGTCAGCTATGCACTCCTCATTTGTGTCTCCATAGTAGCAGGCTATGTTATTTTCAAAGAAATCCAAAAACTCTCTCATCAAGAAAAAATCAATCAAGACGACAGAGCTAAAATTATACAAATCAGTAGGATGCTTACCTTGATGAACAACATTGAGCGCGCCAGCGAAATGGCTGTCCGTACCGACGACAGGCACGCATTGCAGCACTTCTTAGAAAAAAAGATTCTTCTGCAAAACGAAATCCTAAAATTCCGTAGAGACATCTCTTCCGAAAAGCAACTCTTAACCTTAGATACCCTCTACTCTTTGCTAAACCTGAAAAGCAAGAACCTACAAGAACTCAAAGCCTTTCAGGAAAGCGATAGCACTGCTGTCATTATCCGGAAAGCCATTGGCAAACTTTCTACCTTAGAGCCTTATTTAGGCTATGAGCTTTACAACAAGAACTATCTTCCTTCACAGTCCAAGCCATCTATAACTGCCTCACCCGACATAGCTACGACTATCCAAAAGTACAAAGATGTCAAAATCCCTGATAGCTTCAAGATTCCCTCTCAAACGCCTGTCAAAAAAACGAAGTTTGATAGGGTAGTGCTTGAAACACTCTCAATGCTCAACAGAGCTAACCAAGAGAGAGCTAAAAGCCTTATGAATGAACAAATGCAAAAGCTTTGGCAAGACGACCTCAAAATATCTCGCAAAATGGACGAACTTTTGCACAACTTCGAAGAAGAGGTCATCCAGAACTCCCAACGCCTTAGCCAAGAGCGCCAAACCATCTTTGAAAACAGCAAAAACCTCCTGATGTTAGCCTTTCTCATAGCTTTGGGCATCATTGCTATTTCTTCCATAGTCATTATCAATGATTTTGTAATGGCGCAACGCTATCGAAGAAAATTAGAGGCTGCCAATCAAAAATCTAACAACCTGCTCAAAAACCGAGAACAACTCATCTCAATGGTCAGCCACGACCTCCGTACGCCACTCAGCTCTATCGTAGGCTATTCCGAGTTGCTCAGCAAGCAAAATATCTCAGAGAAAAGCAAAAACTACCTTTCTCACATCAAGTATTCCTCAGAGTACATCACCAAGTTGGTAGACGAGCTCTTAGACTATACCCGTATAGAAGCAGGCAAAATTACTATTGAGAAAGTGCCTTTTAACACAGCCGAGATGATTGACGAGGTAGCCAATAATGTACAATCTGCCTACAAAGCCAAGAACATACACCTCTCTTTCAGTTGTTCTAGTATAGTTTCACAACTGAACTTTTCTTCGGATGCCTACCGTCTTAAGCAGATACTCTACAACCTGATTTCCAATGCCTTTAAGTTTACCGAGCAAGGAACTGTACACATTCAGGCCGATGCCCGTCCACTCAATGAAGACGAGTACGAAATAGGAATTGCCGTTACCGATACAGGAATAGGAATTAAAAAAGAACAACAAAAACACATTTTCAAAGAGTTTACCCAAGCCAACGACGAGATTTCCAAGCGTTATGGCGGCACAGGCTTAGGCTTGCACATCTCTCAGAAGTTAGCCCACCTACTCCGTGGAGCTATCTATTTAGAAAGCTATGAGAACAAAGGTAGCACTTTCACCCTCCGCTTCTTGGCCGAAAGAGTGGTCGAGCGAACTAAAACCCCTAAAATCATTACATCCTCCAAGCAGCCAGAGGCCATTACAGTCATCGCTATTGACGACGACCTCACTATCTTATCCCTCATCGTCGAATTGCTCAAACAGAAAAATATCAACGTAATTACTTTTAACAATGGCAAAGAAGCCTTGGAACAGCTGCCTCAATTCGATTTTGACTTAGTGATTACCGATATTCAGCTCCCTGAAATGAATGGCTTCCACTTTGTTACACTCTTCAACAAGCAGCGCAAAGAAAATCCCCTACCTGTATTAGCTATTACAGGCAGACGCGATGTGCCCGAGAGTTTCTACACCCAGAGTGGCTTTTCGGGTATCCTGCCCAAACCATTTACCCCCGAACAATTCTATCAAAAACTAAAAGTCTTTTTCCCTAATTTAAATACCGAAATAGTGCATCATCTCAACGTAACCCACACCACACCTTCCCAAGGAGGTTATACCCCCGAAGTTTTAGAAAGCTTTATGGGCGACGACCGCGAAGGTATTGCAGCCATCTACGAGCAATTCATCTGCGAAACCGAGGACAACTTGCAGCGTATCAAAACACTTGCTCAAGAAAACGATTATCCTGCAATTAAAGCCATCGCTCACAAAATGACTACAATGTTCGCTCAGATTAACGCCAAACGCGAGTCCGAAATCCTCATCTTGCTGAACAAAATAACTCAAGAAGTCCCAGCCGACCTACAAGAGAAAATAGAAACCCTTACGCAGCTGTTCAAAAACGAATGTCGTCCTGCCATAGAAAGCTACCTTCATCAGCCCCAATAGCCGAAGAGTATTTTTTTCTGTTTCAGTTTCTCAAGGGCAGCCTGTAAGCATAGTGGAGACATCCCGAATACATAGTGAAGACATTGCCTTTCCAACTCCAATAATCCTAATACTACACCAGCAGACGAAGAGTAGAAAAAAAGAACTGTTTTTTTTGAAATTGTAGAAATTAGAGAGTTGAGGCAGAAAACTCATTTTAAGAAGATTTCCTCCTCTCTTAACAGAGAACTCTAAAAAAAGTAAGCATTGACGCAAACCCTCTTAAGGCTTGGAACTTTGAGAAAAAAGACGTACATTTGCCAAAAATTAAAACCACCTTACTATGATTAAAGCATCTGAACTTATTTTGAATCCCGATGGTAGTATTTACCACATCAATTTAAAACCCGAACAAATTGCCGATACCATTATTTTGGTAGGCGATCCCAATCGTGTGCCTCGTGTCAGTGCCCATTTTGATAATATTGAGTTTACAACCCAAAAACGCGAGTTCTGCACCCATACAGGTACCTACAAAGGAAAACGCCTCACAGTGCTCTCCACAGGCATAGGCCCCGATAATATTGATATCGTTATCAACGAGCTTGACGCCTTAGTGAATATTGATTTGAACACACGCAAGCCAAAAGAGCAACTCTCTCAACTCAATTTGGTGCGCTTCGGCACTTCTGGCTCTTTGCAAGCCGATATACCAGTAGATAGCTTTGTCCTTTCCTCTCACGGATTAGGAATGGACAATATGTTCCATTCGTATAAGGACAGTCCTAAGGTGCGCGAAATAGCTATGGAAGACGCTTTTATCGCCCATACAGGCTGGAACGAACTCAAAGGACGTCCCTACATCATAGGTTGCGGACAAGAACTTAAAAAACGCCTCCTAACCGACAAAGTGTTTGAAGGCATTACAGGTACAGCCCCAGGCTTCTATGGCCCACAAGGGCGAGTGTTGCGCCTTGCCGTACAAGACCCCGACCTTAATGATAAGCTACACAGTTTCAATTATCAAGGCCACCGGATGACCAATCTCGAAATGGAAACCTCAGCTATCTATGGGCTTGCCAAACTCTTAGGGCACCAAGCCGTCTCGCTCAATGCTATTATTGCCAATCGCCCCACAGGTACCTTTACCAAAGATACCAAAAAAGTCGTAGAAGACCTTATCGTATACGGCTTGGAACAATTAGCAAAGTAGTATAAGCAAGCAATAAAAGAGCAAAAACCTAAAATGCAAGACAAAAGCAACCTAATGACACCCCTCACCGGACAAGAACTCCACAACTTAGCGATGAACATTGTAGGCGAAGCCTTACAAAAGGAACTACAGTGGGAATTTCTGTTGGTAAATAGCGGACTTAAGCGCGACCCTCAGTTTGTCTGTGTAGACAAGCACAACCAGAAATACTTCATCATTGTGCGGGCAGTGCCTTATGGCGAAGACCCCACCAACTACGATGTTGTTTTTATGGAGGTAGTGCGAAAGCACGCCGAAAAGCACAATGCCCGCACTTTCTATGCAGGTGTAGGGCTCTGCAATGTGCAAGACGATAGCCTCCCCTTGTACAAAGAGGAACCCTATAGGCTAAACTTTCAGGGACTCATTGAAATTTGCTAATCTACAAATTTGCTATTTGTCAAATAATTTGTACTTTTGCCACTCAAAAAACAAACCAAGCAACCAATGAAAATAGATGAATCATTGAACGTGCATAACAGCCTACTCGAACTCATTGGCAACACCCCCTTGTTGGAACTTCACAAAATTACTCAAGGGCTCAAAGGCCGTTATTTTGCAAAACTCGAAGCTTTTAATGCTGGTCATTCTGCCAAGGACAGAATCGCCAAATATATAGTAGAAGACGCCGAACAGAAAGGACTTCTCAAACCCGGAAGTACTATTGTCGAAACCAGCTCTGGCAATACAGGCTATAGCTTGGCTATGATAAGTGCGTTGCGCGGCTATCGCTGTATCATCGCTATCAGCGACAAGTCCTCGCACGACAAAGTAGAGATGCTACAAGCCTTAGGAGCTGAGGTACACTTATGCCCCGCAAACGTAGCCCCAGACGACCCTCGCTCTTACTACGAAGTGGCCAAACGTATCCATAACGAAACTCCTAATTCTATCTACATCAATCAGTATTTCAATTCCTTGAACCCCGAAGCTCACTACCAAACCACAGGGCGTGAAATATGGGAGCAAACACAAGGCGAGATTACTCACGTAGTAGTTTGCAGCGGTACCGGAGGAACCATTTCAGGCATCGCACGCTACCTGAAAGAGAAAAATCCTAAGGTGCAAGTTTTAGGAGTCGATGCCTTCGGGTCAGCAATTAAAAAATACCACGATACTCGCGAGTTTGACCCTGCCGAGGTATATCCTTACAAAATAGAAGGAATAGGAAAAAACCTCATCCCCACAGCTACCGATTTTGATGTGATTGATGAGTTTATCAAAGTAACCGACAAAGAGGCTGCCCTCGCAGCACGCGAATTGGCTCAAACCGAAGGCCTTTTTATGGGCTACACCAGTGGCGCAGCAGTGCAAGCTGTAAGACAATACGCTCAATTAGGAAAATTTGACGAGAATAGTATCGTTGTTGTCCTCTTTGCCGACCACGGTTCTCGCTATATGAACAAAATCTATAGCGATGACTGGATGAAAAAACAAGGTTTTATCAATTAACAATATCAATAGAATGAAAGATTTATTTGAGCATATTTATGCAAACAAAGGAAGTATAGGTCGTTGGTCAGACCACGCCGAGGGCTATTACGTATTTCCTAAATTGGAAGGCGAGTTAGGACCTCATATGAAATTCCAAGGGAAAGAAATCCTCAACTGGAGTATCAACGACTATTTAGGGCTTGCCAATCACCCCGAAGTGCGCAAGGTAGATGCCGAAGCAGCTGCCGAGTATGGCGCAGCTTACCCTATGGGAGCTCGTATGATGAGCGGCCACACCACAATGCACGAAGAGCTTGAAAAGCGTTTAGCTAAGTTTGTTCACAAAGAAGCTGCTTACCTACTCAACTTTGGCTACCAAGGAATGGTTTCTATCATCGATGCCTTAGTTACCAAAAACGATGTAATAGTCTACGACGTAGATTCTCACGCTTGCATTATCGATGGGGTGCGCTTGCACTTTGGTAAACGCTACACCTACCAACACAACGATATGGAGAGCTTTGAGAAAAACTTAGAGCGCGCTGCCAAATTAGCCGAAACTACCGGTGGAGGCATTTTGGTAATTTCGGAAGGTGTTTTCGGAATGCGTGGTGAACAAGGAAAACTCAAAGAAATAGTAGCGCTTAAGAAGAAATACAACTTCCGCCTCTTGGTAGACGATGCCCACGGATTTGGAACTTTAGGCCCTAATGGCGAAGGAACAGGTGTACACCAAGGCGTGCAAGACGAGATAGATGTCTACTTCTCTACCTTTGCCAAATCAATGGCTGGCATTGGTGCTTTCGTTGCTGCCAACGCAAAAGTAGTAGATTATCTCAAATACAACCTCCGTTCACAGATGTTTGCCAAATCCCTCCCTATGATTTACGTAAAAGGAGCTTTGAAACGTTTGGAAATGATGGAAACAATGCCCGAACTACAACAAAAATTGTGGGACAATGTCAATCACCTTCAAAACGGACTCAAAGAACGCGGATTTAACATCGGTAATACTAATACTTGTGTAACCCCAGTATTCTTGCACGGAAGTATCCCAGAAGCAATGGCTATGGTAAACGACCTACGTGAGCACTATGGTATCTTCTTGTCGATAGTAGTCTACCCTGTAATTCCTAAAGGAATGATACTATTGCGCATTATCCCTACAGCTTCGCACACAAAAGAGGATATCGAACGCACTTTAGATGCTTTCTCGGCTATTCGCGAGAAATTGGAAACCGGAGTCTATCGTGCTATGAATGCCGAGCTTACGAAAGAAATGGGCGATATGTAAAACTTCCTCTCCGAATTTCATTTGTAATACTTGATATAAAAATACTTTGCCAAAGCGAAATAGCGTATCGTGCTACGGCCTTTGGCAAAGTTTTTGCTTGTGCCCTTGGGTGTGAAAAAAGCTTAAAAATGAATTGTTAGTTGTAATCCCTACATATAATGAAATAGAGAATGTAGAAGCCATCATAAGGGCGGTTTTTGCCCAGACCGATAGGCTTCATATCCTTATTGTAGACGATAACTCCCCCGATGGCACAGCCGATAAGGTGCGTGAACTGCAAACCGAATTTTCCAGCCGTCTCTTTTTAGAGGTGCGTACAGAAAAGAAGGGATTGGGCACGGCCTACATTCACGGCTTCCGTTGGGCATTAGCGCGTGATTACCAATACATTTTCGAGATGGATGCCGATTTTTCGCACAATCCCACTGACCTGTTGCGCCTCTACGAGGCTTGCCACAACAATGCAGCCGATGTAGCTATTGGGTCGCGCTATGTAAAAGGAGTTAATGTAGTGAATTGGCCTTTGCAGCGTATTTTACTCTCCTATGGTGCATCGGTATACGTGCGGCTTATCACCGGGATGCCTGTCAAAGATCCTACAGCAGGGTTTGTCTGTTATCGCAGAAAGGTGTTAGAGAATATAGGGCTAGATAGTGTTAGGTTTGTAGGGTATGCTTTTCAGATTGAGATGAAGTATCGAGCTTATCTGAGAAAATTTGCTATTGCCGAAGTGCCTATTATCTTTACAGACCGTACCAAAGGAAAGTCAAAAATGAACAAAAGCATTATCCGAGAGGCTATTTTTGGAGTTATTCGGATGCGCTTTCAGAAATAAGTCAAAAAAAGAAATAAATAATGAATTTTATTAAAAGTAGATTAAAAAGTGTGCAATATGTGTTTCAAGGCATATACTACTTAGTGAAAAACGAACCCCCCGTAATTGTGCATATCCTAACTTCTCTAATGTGGGTTATTTTAGGATGCTATTTTGGCATTACTACCAATGAGTGGATTGTACAACTTTTGTGCATAGCTTTGGTGCTCTCTGTAGAGGGGATTAACACAGCGGTAGAAAAACTCTGCGACTTTGTACATCCTGAACATCATAAAACTATTGGAATCATTAAAGATATTGCTGCCGGAAGTGTCGGATTTGCTGTGATTCCTGTTTCTGTTGTTTTGGGTATTATCTACTATCCTTATGTTTTAAAACTCTTTTAAATAGCTATGAAAGATGTGGTTAAAGGCTATTTGGCGGCCATTGTTTCAGCCGTCACCTTCGGAATGATTCCGCTGTTTATGATACCCATCAAGCAGCAGAACTTCTCAGTTGATGCAGCTCTTTTCTACCGTTTCATTTCAACCAGTATCCTCATTGTAGCTTATCTTATCTATCGCAAAGAATCATTGCGTGTTACTCCTCGCGAAGGCTTTCTTTTGATTGTCTTAGGGTTGTTATATGCAGTGTCGGCTGAGTTTCTCTTCCTTGCCTACGATCTCCTTTCACCAGGCATCGCCTCTACTATCTTTTTTATGTACCCTTTGATAGTAGCTGTCATACTAGGATTTTTTTTCAAAGAGACGATTGCCTTACCCACAGTTATAGCCCTTTTTATCGTATTGATAGGAGTTTTTTTCCTAAGTGTAAAGGATATTGCGAACTTTTCAATCAACTATATAGGGGCTTGTATCTCTTTGTTGGGGGCATTCACTTACGCCATCTATATGCTCATTGTCAATAAGTCTAATATTTCAGCTTCTGGGATAAAAATATCGTTCTATTCTACATTGTTCTCGTCGCTTTACTTTCTTCTAAAACTATTTTTCACAGGGAGAACCCTCCCCATCCCCGAACTGAAAATGGCTGGACTACTTGTAGGCTTTGGAGTGATTACAACCCTACTTTCTATCATTACTCTTATTTATGCTATTAGAATGATTGGTTCTACCCCCACAGCTATTATTGGAGTAGCAGAACCCGTAGTAGCTGTAGCCATCAGTATTTGGATATTTCACGAAGAAGAGTTTACTTTTAATCTTTTTTTAGGGGTATGTCTTATTATCATAGGAGTGATGATAGATATCTTGAAACCCAAGAAACGAAAGACTGCTTAGCTTCTATTTTGTTCATTGTGCCGCTTTCTTATGTATGATATTCCTCCCAATAGCAGCACAAATCCTAACGCATAATACACAAAAGTAGGCGTGATGACTTTCTCGCCAGTGGCGTAGCTGTGCATTCCTGTCAGGTAGAAGTTTACCCCAAAGTAGGTCATTAGGATACTGCTGAAAGCAACGATACTCATAAAATTGAATAGCCATCGGCCACGCCAACGTGGAATGAGGCGCAGATGGAGCACTAAGGCGTAAAGCATTATACTGATGAGAGCCCACGTTTCTTTAGGATCCCAACCCCAATACCTTCCCCAACTCTCGTTTGCCCACATACCTCCTAAGAAGTTGCCTATGGTTAGCATCACAAGGCCTACACTGAGGGCTAACTCGTTCACGATGTTCAGTTCTTTTTCAATAAGAGCAAGCTTTTTAGCGTTTTTAGCAGTAGTAACTATCATCAGTAAGAGGTTGATAGTACCTAAGAGCATTCCTAAAGCAAAAGGGCCATAGCTGCCTACAATCACTGCTACGTGAAGCATTAGCCAATAGCTATTCAGCACAGGTTGTAGTGTGCCAATAGCAGGATCCATCCAATTCCAATGGGCTATCATCAGTATCATCGATGCGATAAAAGCAGTAGCAGCTACCGTTAGAGGCGAACGTCGAGAAAAGAATAGTCCTGCACCTACTGCTGACCAACCTACATATATCATACTCTCATAGGCGTCAGAGAAAGGAGCGTGTCCTGATAGGTACCAACGTACAATGAGGCCTGCAGTATGTAAGAGAAAGCAGCCCCAAAGTAGCCCTATGCCTATTTTAGCAAGTATCAAAAAAAACCGTTTATCCCAGAAGATGCGCCATAAGAGCACGACGAATAGGAAAATGCCTAGGTACAAATAAGCTTGAAAAAGTTGTTCAAAAATATTGATGCGGTTGTACCACAGTTCAGTTTTTACTTTGGTAGGAGAGGGCAGAATCTCGGCAGAGTAAAACTCTTGTTGCAATTTGATTTGTTCTAATACTTTCTCAGCCTTGCTATAATCCCCTGTTTGGATGCCCTGAGCCACTAAAAGAAGGTAGGCCGGTAGAGCATTCGTTACAAATTTCCGATAGGAAGCATTGGTAATTTGAAGAGTATCGCTCAAAAGTTCTGAGGGCGAAATCCACTTCTGATTTTTGTCATAGGGGAGAGGAAAGACTTTGAAAATATCTCCCTTTATTGCCCTGTTGAGTAGTCCAATGCGTTGGTCTACTTCCTTAAAATCTTTTTGAAATTGGTTGGGGGTAGAGGTGTTGTAAATATCGCCGAGCAAAGGAGTGAGCTTGTAGTGCCCTTCAGCATCAAAAAAAACTTTTGGACTGACCCATTTAGCTCCTTTTTCCACTCCCAAAAAACGGTGCAAACTGTCATTAGCTTTCTTCAAATAGATTATTTTAGCCTCGTGCCAAGCTTCTGGAGAGAGCAACATAGAAAGCAGTACTTGCTCAGAAGTAAGTCCTTCGTAGGTGTCGTGTTTGCTAAGCTTTCGCAAAAGTTCAGAAGAAAAAGTGTTGATGGGTTTAAAGCGCCCTTCGTCTTGGATGAGCATCTCTCCAAATTTAGCTGCATGAGCTTTGTCAGGCACTGCCATACTAGGTTGTGCAGTTGCTACTGCAGAGAGAAGTAAAGCAAGAATAGTGGCAGCTCTTTTGGCTTGCAATTCCTTGAGTTGTTGGTTGAGCTTTTTGAATCGCGATTTGCCTACAAACATAAATGCTAACAGACTGCCAAAGAGCAACACATAACCTATGTAGGTAAAGAGAGTGCCCCAAAAATCACGATTTACAGAGAGCACTGTGCCTTGTTCATCTGGAAAGAAAGAGGATTGGAAGAGTCGATACTCTTGGTAGTTGAGAATATGGTTCATTTCTATGTCGTACGAGAAAGGCTTTTCTTCCCCGCTAACAGTTACTTTACTCTTGAAAGAAGCATAGCTTTGTTCAGTGCCGGGGTACTTCTCGGCAACGAAATCGTTAAGGGTAATGCTGAAAGGCATTGTTACCTCTCGCGCACCGTAGCTCAAGTGGAAAACAAGGTCGTTTAGTTTAATGCTAACAGGAGGATGCAATAGCCCTCGTTTTCCCATAAGAGTTACCATTTTACGCTCAGCACCCGACACCACTTCTAAAGCTAAGGCATTCATTCCGTCTTCCATACGTTTGAACGATTGGTAAGTAATACTGAAAGGTTTCCCTTTAAACTCAGATTTCCATTGGTAATTATTAGAAGTGTGAGGGGAGAAAAGTACCTCTTTTTGTCTTTTCTTTCGCAAAGCTTGCCCTTGGTAGGTACCGTCTACCATAACAGTTAGGTAAGTACGGTCAGACAAATAAGTATTGGTTGTCTCTCCTTCGCGCAAAGAGATAGTCCCTTCATCACCAAAATAGCGTGTAACTCCTGCTCCAAGAATAATGAACACCCACGAGAGATGTAGAACGAGCACTGCCCAATTTTCTTTTTTTAAAAGTTTGTATGGCTGGATGTTGCCTATAAAATTCAGCATAAAAAGAAGCATCATCGCCTCGAACCACCACGTATTGTACACCCAGACACGAGCAGTGTCGGTATCGTAATGACTTTCAACCAAAGTGCCTACTGCCATAGCAATGGCAAAGACAAGGAATAGAAGTCCCATTAGTCGAGGGTGGAAAAGGAAAGAAATTATTCTATGTTTCATAATGGTGCAAAGATACAATTTTTTCAAGAAGCTATTGGTATTTAAAAAAAACTTTGTAATTTTGTGCCAATTATTAGAGAGAAGAAAAATATGGAGCAATTTGGTAACCTCATAAATGTAGCTACTCCTGTAGTGCTCTGCTTTTACTCTGAAAACGTTGAAGACTCTTTGAAAATGACCCCTGTTTTGAAAGAAGTAGCTAATACATTGAAAGAAAGAGTAAAAGTAGTGAAAATAGACGTCAATAAGAACAAAACACTCTGCGAAGCGTTGAAGATAAATGCCTTGCCTACTGTTCTTATTTACAATAAATTAAGTCTCATCTGGAGAGGAGAAGGTTTTCAGAACAGTAATATCCTCCAAATGGAGCTTAGTAAATTCTTATAGGTAATATGGTATCAGTAGCCTGATAACTAATCCATAACTGCGAATGCCGTGCGACTGCTTGTTTATCTTCAGAAAAGTGTCGTAGGTAGCAGTAAATAGGGGTTCAGCCTTGTTTTCATACTGCGACCAGAAGCGTCGCGTTTCGTCGTAGTTTTTTAAGATGCCTTTGCGTATTTGTGCGTGTAAAGCATTGTACTCTTCCGGTAAGTATCGGTGAACCTCATTTAGGAGCTGTCGGAGCGCAAATAGTTCAGCACTGTATTTAAAATGCAAATTGTCAGACTTTTGAGCTGCTAAGAATCCTATGTAGTTAGCCTCATCTTCAGCAGCGTAGCCCATTTGGTGGGCTATTTCGTGGCAAGCAGTGATAGGGGTGCTGTATCCTATTATTTTGCCATTTACCTGCGCTTCATTGGTGAATGGATTCACATAGCCACTATACCCCATATAAGTGAGTAGTTGGCTGTATAATGATGATTTTACGCTTTTTGAGCTTGTAAAATCGGTAATTCCTTTTTCTCCCAGCGGATAACAATCCTTTGCAATTTTATGAATTTCGGCGTGAGAGAGCCTGAAATCTACTTTTGTGCTATCGTTGGCTGCCAAGCGCTCGTGTAGGGCATTAGCACGGCCGATGCACACTTTTGTAGCTTCTAATAGTTGTGCCTCGGTGTATTTTGGAGAGACTTGTAATGTATCCGCTAATGGCATTCTAAAATAATTGAACCCCCATAAAATGAAAAATGCAAAAGCCAAACAAATGGTTTTAGTAACTACTCTGTCTAATACCTTTAGAGGTTTCTGCCATATTTGCTGAAAGTGTCTTGTGATGGCCACTATTACACCTATTGCAAACAAGGTATAGAGCACATCTCCTAATGAAAAAGGCACCCACCCGAAAGCCAAATGCAGAGCTTTGGCAAGGATCGGGTAGATGCCTTTGCTATAAATTTGTTCAGTAAAAGTAGGGAAACTGCGAAACACTTCCCAAATAACTGCTAAGATAGCTAAGAGAATAAACTTTCGCACTTTCTTAGGTTTCATACACATTATCTATCTTTTGTCTTTTCCTTCTAAATCTCTCTCGTATTGCTTCACATCTTTCAGTTGTTCCACAATCTTGTCGATGATTTCTTTTTTGTCTACTTCTATGGGAATAGAAACTTGTACATATTCCCAACGGATGATAAGGTTTACTTGGTCGTTTGAGAGGCTCTCAAATGAAAACTCTAACGATTCTTGTAGCTCTTTCGTTTGAGTAACAGGCACAGTAAACTCAATGGCATTTTCATTGGGGTCATAGCTATAGGCTCCCCAAGCATTGGCATCGTAGTTTAGCACTACTGTCCATTGGTGAGCTTCGGGAGTTACAAAGATAGCGTAATCGCCTTTGTTTACATTCTTGCCACCGAACTTTACAGGCTGGTCAAAAGAAATGTTGGTAGCTTCATTGGCTCCTACCCGCCAAACCTTTCCATAAGGAACCAAATCTCCGAATATTTTACGTCCTCGGACACTAGGGCGACCATAATCTACCGTTATTTGGCTGACCGAAAACTGCTGGGTAATCACTTGGCGTGGACTGGCCATAGGGTAGCTAAATTTCTGTGCGTAGCTCGTTATAGTGAGAAAGAGCGCCCCTAAGAGCATTATCTTCTTCATCTTATTCAAAGTTTAAGTTAAACAAAAAGCCTCTTGTTTTTAGTCCATTTAGGTTGCTTGTCCACGGACTAGAAGGGTTGTTGTCAGGTATCAATTCGTTGTTTACAGAGAAAAGTGCGCGAATAGATGGCGACACCCTAAAATAATGAGTGTAAAAATCAATACCTAAGCCTAATTCGTAGAAAAAGACATTCTTTTTCACACGGAAAGTTCTGTCGGCATTGTCGATATTCAAATTGTGATTGCTGCTGAGGTTAAAAACCATTGAAGTGCCTGCTGTAACATAAGGTTTTACATTATACCAACGTTTGGCACTGAATTTTAGCAATAGAGGAATGTAGATGTATGTTGATTGGGCATCACGCAGTGCATCGCGTGGCTCGTCAAAACCGGGAAAAGTTAGTTCGCGTTTGTTGTACACTAACCCTGGTTCTATACGTAGGTCTAATAAGGGCATTAGGCGCACTGAACCAGTAAGCCCTACATTGAACCCTATTTTGCGCTCTACACCAATTTCTCTCAAATTGTTGGTGTGATAGTCCAATTCTTTGTAATCTACTTTAAAATCAAAGGTATTGCCCCCAAAGTAATAACCCCACTGATAACGTTTGGAGTCAAAGTGTTCCAAATTGATGATAGGCTCTTTGAACTGTGCATATAAGCCTGTACCTAAACACAAAAGTAAGTGTAAAAGGTATTTTTGAATGTGTTTCTTATTCATTATCTCAATTAAATATCTTTTTTGTTTGCTACATAAATGGTAGCTACCCCTCCTAAGGTTTTAGGGTAATAATTAGTCTGTCCAAAACCTACATTGTCTAATATCTGTTGAAATTTTCGTCCGTAGGGGAAGTGAATAGCTGAATCAGATAGGTAGCGGTAAGCTGAACGATCTTTGGAAAAGAGTTTTCCTATGAGGGGCATCAAGTAGTGAGTATAGGCATAGTAGCCTTGTTTAAAAGGAAATTTCTCGGGAACTGAGGTTTCTAAGACTACCAACCGACCATTAGGTTTTAACACACGTCTAATCTCAGAAAGTCCTTTTTCTAAATTCTCAAAATTACGCACGCCAAATCCTACAGTTACGGCATCAAAGGTCTCATCAGCAAAGGGCAGTTGCTCACTATCACCTTGTACTAAAGTAATGCGGTCAGCAAGATTACGCTTTGCTACCTTTTCGCGCCCTACTGATAGCATTCCCTCTGAGATGTCTAACCCAGTGATTTTTACCCCTTGTATTTCAGTGAGGGCAATTGCTAAATCACCTGTACCTGTAGCGACATCTAATACAGTTGTAGGGTGTATTTCAGCAACTTTCTGTACCACAAACTTACGCCATTTTATATCCGACCCCCACGAAATGACACGGTTCAACCCATCGTATGTTTCAGAGATGGTGTTGAACATCTGGGTAACTTGCTGTTTTTTACCCTCAGCTGCATTTTGGTAGGGGGTAACTATGTTCTCAGACATATAATGCTTATTTTTTGCAAAGATACAAAATAATTACAAATGACAAATTACAAATGACTAAATTTTACAAATACTGCTCATATGCTTTTTTTAGATGTTCTTTCACCTCTTCAGCCAATGTAGCAGGAGCAAGTACTTTCACATACTGACTGCGGGCGCATATCTCCATCACAAAATTGTAAGTAGGAACGAGCAGCAAGCTGATACGCACCTCGTTCTCATTGTCTTCTAATAGCTTTTGCGAGGGATGCAGTGGTAGAGTTTTAACATACTGCCCCTGCTCGTAGTCAAACGATAAAATAA